>CAZSUX010000145.1:0-7184 GCA_964610135.1 uncultured bacterium
TCGGCCAGCGGTACGAACAAAGGCGTGGGCTTGGCGATGATCTCGACGTTCCGGTTGAGGCACCGGATTGCCTGCTCGTAGGCCCCGGAGCCAATGGTCGCGGTAGTGCCGATGACGGCGATGCGGTTTGACTTCGTCGCCCGCACTGCCGCGCGCGCGCCCGGCTCGACCACGCCGAGTACCGGCACCGGCAGCCGGCGCTCAAGCTCCGGCAGCGCCGAGGACGAGGCCGAGTGGCACGCGACGATGACCATCTTGACTCCGCGGCTCAACAGGAAGCCGGCGTCCTCGACTGCGAAACGCAGAATTGTGTCAGCCGACTTGGTGCCGTACGGAAATCGCGCGGGGTCCCCGAAGTAGACGATGCTCTCACCGGGGAGTCGCCGCCGCAGCGCCCTGACCACAGTCAGCCCGCCGATGCCGGAGTCGAAGACCCCGATCGGCGCGCCCGGGTCAGGACTTGGACCGGCTGGTTTTCCCATCCTTGCCTCCGGGGGGCGCGCCATTCGCCTTCGGGCTGTAGAGTCTCGCGAACTCGGTAATCCCGCGGCTGATGCCTTCGGCCAGCCGTTCGCGGTGATCGGTCTGGCGCAGCAACTTCTCCTCGCTCCTGTTACTCAGGAAGCCGCACTCGACCAGCACGGCCGGCATGAAGTTGTTACGCAGCACGTAGAAGTTGGCCTGCCGTACCCCGCGGTCCTTGATCCTCGCGCAGGGAACGGTTGTCTCCTGAATCCGCGCCGCCAGTTCTGACGACTCAACGAGGAACTCATTCTGGGCCAGGTCGGCCAGTATCAGCCCAACATCACCACCTACATCCAGCGCGCCGCTCGAGTCCTCGGTTTCAAACGAGGCGTTCTCGCGCGCGGCCACCGCCCTTTCCCAGTCGGTCTTGGCCTCGGACAGGAAGTAGGTTTCGAGCCCGCACGCCGCCCGGTTCGGCGAGGCGTTGGCGTGGATGCTGACGAACAAATCTGCCCTACGACCGTTGCCGCACTTGGAACGGTCGGCCAGCGAGACGAACTTGTCCGAGTCACGGGCCAGAATCACTTCAAAACCCTGCTTCTCCAGCTTCTTCTTCAGACGCCGGGCCACATCCAGCACCACGACCTTCTCGCGTGTCCCGCGCCGCCCCACCGCACCCGGGTCCTCGCCGCCATGCCCGGGATCGAGCACGATCCGCTTGATAGCGCGCTCCGGTCTCGGCCATACGCGCAGCTCTGCCCGTTCAGCCAGTACGGTGAGTCGCACTGCCGCAGGCTGCCGGAAGCTGAGGTTGAGACTCACCCCGGCACCGCTGTCCATCGTCACTGCCTTCAGGATGCCGGGCGGTGTCAAGGAGAGAAGTGCGACTTGCTGGCCCAGCCCCGAATCGCGCCTGGCACCGAGGGCCAAGCGGTATTCGAGGCTCGACCGCGAGTCGCCGAAACCGATGAGTTTCTCCCCGGGTCGACATTTGCTGATGAAGGTAAAAACTAGAGTGTCGCCGTGGCGCTCTGTCTCGAGAGCCTGCAGGTCCGGCACCTGTGTGCTGGGGAACAGGTCGGTCAGCGCCACTACCGGCAGGTACAGCTGGTCGCCGTCGAGGACCGGCGCTGCGGGCAGGGCGACGCGACGGCTGTCGCACAGCGCGCATGTGCTGTCGGCCCGAAGTACATACTCCCGGCCGGGCCGGACCGAATCTCCGGGCAACAGCACGACGAACCGGTCGTGTACGCGCCAATACCTGCCGTTCAGCGCCGCGGCCACGGCGGACAGAGGAACGCACTCGACCTTGCCCGCCAACCGGGTCTCGAGCCTGACCCCGCCAACGTCAACCGTGCGGGCTGACACCAACCCGGCCATGAGACAGAACAGCGCGACCGCGGCGGCAGTTCGACCCGGTTCGCGTCTCACCTGACCCGCACTCTCTCCGGCCGCGCGGCCTCGCCGTCGTGGGAACGAGCGTCTCGGTCTGCGGCCTTCTGCCGCAACTCCTCGCGCCGGTCGTATTGCTTTCGGCCTCGACACAAAGCGAGTTCGACCTTGGCAATGCCCCGGTCGTTGAAGTAGATGCTCAATGGTATCAGAGTGTAGCCCCGGAGAGTTGTCCGGCCGAACAACCGCTGGATCTCGTCCCGGTGCAGCAACAGGCGGCGCCGCCGCTTCGGGTCGCGGTTGAAGATGTTGCCTTGGGCATAGGGTGCAATCGTCACCCCGACGAGGAAAACCTCGCCACCCTCGACGGCGGCGTAGCCTTCGTCAAGAGAAACGGAGCCTTCCCGAAGCGACTTCACCTCGGTGCCGAAGAGCTCGATCCCGGCCTCGAGCTTCTCGAATATCTCATAGTTGCGGAGCGCCTTGCGGTTGGTTGCGACGGCCTTCACGGTTCAATTATACGGCGCAGGATGATGCAGTCAACGCGAAGGTCGGAAAAACGACTGCCTGGCCGGACACGTATTTGCGTCCAGCCAGGCAATGCGTCAGTCGGGTAGCCGGATGTGGCTATTCAACCCCGACGGACGTGATGCCTAACGCCTCAATAGGGCGGGCAAATGGGGCCCGGCATCGGGGGAATCGGGAATCCATACATCATAGTAGCCTCCGTCTGGTTGCAGGCATTATTCACGTCAGCTGGTGCAGTTCTCATGCCCACTCGACAAGAAGATCGTAAAACACGTAGATGCGATAGATAGGTCGCATGTCGCAGCGTAGGTCGCCCTCAGTCGCACCACGGCATTGTCGCAGTGCGCCTGTCACTTTGTGCGTTAAGTACCTATAATACGATTGTTACGTCAAGAAACCCTCGGTGGTGCGACCGATGTACAGGGGTGCGACCGGTAGCACGAAGCCTCAGTGAGGGGCTTGCAGGCTATCGTACCGAGGAGGCGATTGACGCCGGTCGCATGTCACCGACGAGCTTGTCGCGGTCAGAGGTCACAGGATAGACCTTGGCAGTAGACCCACGGGGAAGTGCTCAGACACTTACGAAACCCCGGCGACCTAGGCCGCCACCAACGCAGGATTCGCCACCGCTGCAACCAAAGAACTGCCGCCCGGTGCTTTTTCAGCCAAGGCACCGGCCTTGCTGGTCCTTGGCGGCGTCAACCGCGCTAATCCGCATCCCAGGTCAATCTCGAGTTCGCCCTTGGCGCAGTGGTCGGGCCGGCAAGCTGGAAGGGTTGCGCTGCGGGTCAGCGTATCCGACCAACACGGCTCTCTCTCCGAAAGCCTCGAACTACCTTGTCGGTTGCTCGGCGATAGCCCGGAGCCAACGTGGAGCAGGACGCTTGTAGGGGACTATCGGCCGGACTTCTAGCCGAGGCTAGTTCGGTCTATCCGGTAGCGTCGCATGAGTCGCTGGAGTTGTCGGCGGTGAGTCCTGAGCAGCTTCGCAGCATTGCTGACGTTCCCACCGGTCTCACGCAACGCGTTCATCACTTCATAGCGGTCAAGCTGCCGGCGCTTTTCCTGGGAAGCATCGGTCTTGGGCTCGATTGCGGCAAACTGACCCCCGAGGTCATCGACCGCAATCCGGCGGTTCTGGGTCATTATGACCGAACGCTCAACCACATTCTGCAGTTCCCGCACGTTGCCCGGCCATTGGTACTCGGCAAACCGGGCCAGCACGCTCTCCTCAAACCCGACCACCGGTTTGTTGAGCTGGTTGGCGTAGCGCTTCAACAGGTAGTTGGCCAGCAGCCCGATGTCACCGGCGCGTTCGCGCAGCGGCGGGACATCGATCGTCACGACGTTCATCCGGTAGAACAGGTCCTCCCGGAACCTTCCGGACCGCACATCCTCTTGGAGGTTGCGGTTCGTCGCGCAGATCAGCCGGACCTCAACCCGGCGGGTCTGGGTTTCACCCACCCGGCGGATGACCTTCTCCTCAAGAACCTGAAGGAGCTTGGCCTGGACGCCAATGGTCGTGTTGCTGATCTCGTCCAGGAAGATCGTCCCACCGGTGGCGGTTTCGAACAGCCCCTCTTTGTCCTTGACCGCACCGGTAAACGAGCCCCGGGCATGGCCGAACAACTCGGATTCAAACAGGTTCTCGGGCAGCGTGCCGCAGTTGATGGACACGAACTTGTTGCCGCGGCATTCGCTCTTGGAGTGGATCAGCCGGGCGAGAACGCCCTTGCCGGTGCCGGTTTCGCCGGTCAAGAGCACCGTGCAGCTGGATGGCGCGATCTTGTCTATCACCCGGTACACGTCCCTGATCGCCTTGGAACGACCCATAAAACACCCGGTGACGGCATCCACCAGGATGTCCTCGCGCAGCGCCGACATCTCTTCCTGCAGCCTTCGGAACGCCACCGACCGATCGATGGTCGCGGCCAGCAGGTTAGACACCGAAACGAGCAGGTTCTCGTCCTCCTCAAGGAACAGGTGCGCGGTAATCCGGCTGTCGACGTAGATCGTACCGATCACCCGGTTGTCAACGCGGAGCGGCACGACCAAGAGCGACCGGATCCGGTTGAGCGTAACGCTGTTCGCGCTGTTGAACCGCGGGTCGGCCAGCGCGTCGGCGCTGAAGACCATCTCGCCCCGGCGCTTCACCCGCCGCAGCACGGAATGGGAGACCGCCGTAGCGTCCTCGAGCGTCGCGTGATCGACGTTGCGCGCCGCCGCCGGCACCAGCTTCTCACCCTGCACGAGAAACAACAGGCCACGTTCGGCTTTGGTCACGTCGACCACCAGATCGAGGATGCGCTCGCAGAAATCTTCTTTCTCAAGCCCCAGGGCGATCAACTCGCTGAGCTGGTAGAAGACCTTCAGGTACTCCCCCCGCTCGCGTGCTTTGAGCTGCATGGTCGCCGAAACCTCGGTCACCATCTCCATCAGGTCGTCGGCCCGCTGGGCGTCGACCCGGGCGCCGACCGAGCGCAGGATCGCCTGCGCCTCGCTGAGATTGGCCAGCGCCTCATTGATATCCTGCTGCGGAACCGGCCGGAACGAAAGCGGCATCCTCAGGTCAACGGTCGTCTCCCCGCGGCTCTGCTTGGTCAACGCCTGCACCGAAGCCAGGAGCGACAGCGCTAGCTCGTACTTCGAACCCAAGTTCCGCAGCAGTTCGATGCTCCGGCGGATCTCCTGGGTGCCGCGCTCGGTCCGGTCGAGCAGACACTTGGCCAGCCCGGAGAGCCGCAGGGCCACCGCGTACTCCTTGGATGACGTGTAGTCGTCGAGCTGGGCGAGCGCCTTGCGCGCGTCCTCGGCCGCCCGGGCAGAATCGCCGACGGCCAGCCGCAACTCGCCGGCCAGCGTGTACAGCCGGGCCAGCTTCCGCCAATCCCGTTCTCGGCGGACCAGCAGGAATGTCTCGACCAGCGCCCGCCGGGCCGGTTCGTAGCGCGCCGCCCGCAACTGAAAGTCCGCCCGTGATACGGCCAGCGCGTACCGGAAATCCGGGTCCTGGCTCCGCTCGGCCAAGACCTTCGCTTCGTTGAACACCCGCTCCGCTTCCGCCATTTCTCCCTGCTTCGCCCGGAGGTTCGCCAGATTCACCAGCACGACCCGCTGCCCGTACGAATCGCCCTCCAGCTGCTGCCGCAGTTCGATCGCCCGCTGGAAGAACGCAAGCGCCTTGTCCCACTCGCCCCGTTCATCGGCCACCATTCCGAGGTTCGAGTTCAGGTCGGCCGTGGCCGCGACGTCACCGATCCGCTCCGCCAGGCTCAGGGCCTCGGCGTAGTAGTCGTAGGCCTTGTCCCACTCTCCCTCATCCTGGCAGATCACCCCCAGCCCCTGCAGCGACCGCAGCAGAAAGTGGATGTCGCCCGATTTCCGCTGCGCGTCCAGGTACCGCTGATAGTACTCCCGCGCCTTCTTCAACTCACCCCGACGCCACCACAGCGTGGCAATGAACTGGCTCGCCTTCCCGGTGTAGTGGTCATCGTGGATCGTCTCGTAGATCCCGAGGCTCCGTTCCGTCAGCTGCAACGCCAGCACGAAATCGTGCCGCGACCAGGCCAGCACGCCGAAGTTGTACATTGTCCGGGCCGACAGCTGGTTGTAGACCAGCCGCGCCCGATTCTTCAACTTCTCGACCAGTTGCAGCGCCTGGATCAGCAGCCCCTCGGCCTGGTCGAAGCTGCCGACTGCGCTGTACGACCAGCCCAGGTCGTTGAGGATGTTGATATACGCAGGCGTGGTCTTGTCCGGCTGCATCAACAGCGCCCGGTTGAGGTAG
The DNA here is from genome assembly GCA_964610135.1 of uncultured bacterium. Classification (GTDB taxonomy): domain Bacteria; phylum Hydrothermota; class Tepidihabitantia; order Tepidihabitantales; family Tepidihabitantaceae; genus UBA2258. Next base: position 6,173 of record CAZSUX010000145.1, read on the forward strand.
TCGAGCGCTTCCTCGTTGTGCCCCTGCAGCTGGTGCACCAGTCCCAGCCTCCGCAGGAACCGCGCCAGCACCGACCGGTCCTGCGACAACTCCGCGTCGGCAGCGATGATTGACATCCCCTGGGTGTAGACGGCGATCGCCTCGGGGTACTTGCCGGTCACCTCGCGCAGTGCTCCCACCGTCTCGATCAGCTCCACCCGCTCTTTCGGGGAGGCCGCCTGCTCCGAAAGCGCAAGCGCTGTATCGAAGAACCCAAGCGCCTGCTCGCTCAGCTGGTTCTCCCGGGCCCGGGCTCCGGCCCGCATGGAATAGGCGTAGGCCCGGTCCTTGATTCCGGCCTGCGTGTAGTGGTGCGCCAGGTCGAATGTCAGCTTGTCCTGCTTATCGGGATAGAGCTGTTCCAGCGCCAGCGCGACCCGCCGGTGGTTCTCGCGCCGCTCCTCGACCGACAGCCGTTCGGTCACCGCCGCCTCGAGGATCTTGCTCGAAAGGATGAACGATGCTTCGCCGTCGACGGCGAAACTCCGCAGCAACCCCAGTGTCTTCAGCTTCTCGACCGCGTTGAAAAGCACCTTCTCTTCCTGGCCCAGCACCGCGCGCAGGAACTCCAGCGTAAGCGGCCCCGCCGCGGCCGCACCAATCCGCAGTACGTCCAGTTCCTCGGCCGAGAGGTTCTCCAGCCTTCTTTGGACCACGTCGGTTACCGTATCCGGCGGGCGATATGCATCCAGCGCATCCGCGGCCAGCGCCCAGCGGCTGCCCCGCATCAAGAGAACCTCGCCTGCGATCAGCGAATAGACCGTCTCGATGACGAACAGTGGGCTCCCGCCGGTGGTCCGCATCAGCCAGTCCACCAACACTTCGCTGCTCGGCATCTCCCCGAGCAGCGACTCGACCAGCGTCTCGACTTCGCTCCGCTCCATCGCCGGCAGCGGTACGTGGCGGAAGCAGGCCCTGCGGTCGAACTCGGCAATCAGGTCGAGGAACCGATTCTCCTTCAGACCGGCCACGA
>CAZSUX010000146.1:0-7132 GCA_964610135.1 uncultured bacterium
AGCTGATGATGGTGTTGACGAACACGCCGTAGTTGAGCGTCACCGCGCCCGCCTCGTTGGCCGCGGCCACGGTAGCATACGGGCCCGGGGTCGAGCCCGCTTTGAGAAGGACAAACATGTTGGCGAAGTCAACATTGCCCAGCAGCAGGCCGATGGGCGGCATGATGACGTCGGCCACGAGCGATTTGACGATCGTCCCGAACGCGGCGCCGATGATGATGCCGACTGCCATGTCCATCACGTTCCCGCGCATTATGAACTCTTTGAACTCTTTGATCATACAATCACTCCTTTTGCGCGAACTCGGTCTGAGGATACTAGCATCGTTGTACTATCCGACGTCACTCCCGCACTCGCAGCCACTGGTGTATTCCCGCGGCCATGAGCGCGCCGAGTATCGGGGCGACGATGAAGAGCCAGAGCTGGCCGAGCGCCCAGCCTCCCTGGAACACGGCCACACCGATGCTGCGGGCCGGGTTCACGCTGGTATTGGTAATCGGGATGCCGACCAGGTGGATCAGTACCAGGACGAAGCCGATGGGGATGCCGCCGAACCCGGCCGGGAACTTCGGATGGGTGGTGCCCAGCACCGTGAAGACGAGGAAGAAGGTGAGGACGATTTCGGCGACGAGGCAGGCGAGCAGGTTGTACCTGCCGGGCGAGTGCTCGGCGAACCCGTTGGTAGCAAAGCCCTGGCTGATGTCGAACCCGGCCGTGCCGGACGCGACCACCAGAAGCACGCCCCCGGCGATGACCGCGCCGACGATCTGGGCAACAATGTAGAGAAAGAGCATCGAGCCGGGGAGCTTGCGGGCCAAGGCAAGGCCGATGCTCACCGCCGGGTTGACATGGCAGCCGGATATCGGGCCGATGGCGTATGCCATCACCAGCAGGGAAAGGCCGAAGGCGAAGGCAACGCCCGCATAGCCGATGTGCGCGCCGGCGAAAATCGCGGCGCCGCAGCCGCCGAACACAAGCACGAACGTGCCCACCAGTTCAGCCAGGAACACCTGTGACTTACTGTGCATACGGTCCTCCTTTTGCTTCTCGATCCAACCGACTCGCGGACGGGCACCAACGCCGCCGAACACGCCGGCCGCGATGTGCCAGTTCCGCCCGTATGTCTGCTATTGCGATTCTCGGCCTGAATCGGCGGAAGTCAAGAAAGCGAGACTTCCACCTCGGGGTCGCCCAGTTCCGCGCCGGATCGCGTCTCGCTAGGCCGCGGCGGATTTCTATTCGACGAGTTGCCCTATCGCACGCAGCGTGCCGGAGTCAAACGTGAACTTCGCCGCGGTGGCTACTCGACGTGAATCGTGTAGACCGGCTGGTACACGGCGATGTCGCTGTCGGCGTCGGTGACGATAACCCGGAACCGGACGGTCTTGCCCGACGCGCTCGAGAACGGCTCGCCCCAGACCACGCCGGTGGTCGGGCTGAGTGTCAGCCCGACCGAGCTCAGGTCGGTGCGGCCGACGTAGGTCAGGTCCTCCGCCCAGTGATACGGCGGCTTTCCGCCCATGACGAAGAGCGACGCGCCGTAGCCCTTCCCCGCCTTGGCGGCCGCCAGCTCAAGCGCGCTCGGGTCGACGCCGTAGGGATCCCACTGCTGCAGGATCGCCGTCGGCACCGGCCCGCTTCCGTAGTTCATGACTTTGACGACGTAGGATTTGCTGGTGGCGCTGTTCGAGCCGGCGGTCGCGGTCATCTTGAAGCTGGTTGCCTGCAGTGCCACCGGCCCGCCTTTCGCGTGGAACACGCCGGTGAGCGGGTCCACCGTCGTCCCGGACGGGTACTGCGAACCGCTCGCCAGCGACCACGTATATCCGCCGTGCGGAGCGCCACCCTCGGCGAGCAGCGTTATCGGGTCCACGACTGTCTGGGAAGTGTTGTAGCTGATGACCAGGTAGCCGACCGGAGGGAACTCGATGCCGCCACCGCTGCCGCCGAAGATGCCGCAGGACAGCAGCATGACTGCCAGACCGAGCAATCCCATCAGAGTCAATCGTCGCTTCATAACCGGACCTCCATACAAGTTAGTACCGCCGGCCCTGCATCAGCCGGCGAGCTTTTCCTCAATCAGTTTGATAACTGTGCCGAGCGTACCGGCGTCGAAGGCGAACCTCGCCCCGGCGGCGGCGTAGAGCTCGGGCAGCGACTTCGTACCGCCGAACGCGAGCGCCTTGCGGTACGCCGCGACCGCCGCGCCCTGGTCTTTGAGCGCGTTGGCCCAGACCTGACACGCACCCAGTTGCGCAAGCCCGTACTCGACGTAGTAGAACGGCACCAGGAAGATGTGGAGCTTCCGGTGCCAGCCGGTCGCGACGACATCCTCGAACCCGCTCCAGTCCACGCCGGCCATCAGCCGGTTCCAGAGCGAGGTCCACTGCTTGTCGCAGTTCGCCGGCTCCATCGCCGCCTGCGGGTTCTCGTAGACCCAGTGCTGGAACCCGTCGACAACGGCCATGTACGGCCAGAACAGCACGTCCTTCTGGAGGTTCTCGGTCAGCGCGCGTGCGGCGTCCTCGTCGGAGTAGAACCCGCCCGCCGACTTCGCGAAGTAGGGTGCGGCCAGGAGCTCCATGCCCATCGAGGCAACCTCGGCAAACTCCAGCCCGGCGTGGCGCTGCTGGAACCACGGCAGGCACCGCGCTTCGAAGCTGTGGCTGGCGTGGCCGCTCTCGTGAACGAGCGTCATCACGTCGCCGTGCAGCCCGACCGCGTTCATGAAGATGAAGGGAAGCTTCACCGCGTCGTAGGTCGCGCAGTAGCCGCCCGGCGCCTTGTTCTTCCGATTCTCGAGGTCCAGCGTCCCCTCGTTCATCATCGTCTGGAAGTAACCGCCGAACTGCGGGTCGACCCGCGTCAGGATGGAATGCACCCCGGCCTTGAACTCATCGACGTTCTTGAACGGCGCTAGCGGCGCGCGGCCCAGCGGGTCCACGTCCTGGTCCCAGGGCTTCAGGGTCGCAAGCCCGAGCTGCTTCGCCCGCCGAGCGTAGATGCGCGAAGCCGCCGGCACGACCGCCTGCTCGATCGCCTGCTGGAACTGCTTGCAGTTCTCGGGGGTGTAGTCGAACCGGTGCATCTCCTGCCAGCGGAAGGAACGGTAGTCGGGGAAGCTGGCGTTCGCCGCCATCTGGAGTCTCAACTTCATGAACTTCTGCCAGAGGCCGTTGATTGCGTCGCGGTCCTTCAATTGTCGCTCGGCCGAAAGCCTCCAGGCCTTCTCGCGTCGTGCCCGGTCAGTCTCCATCAGGACCGGCCTGAGCTGCGTGACCGTCACTTCCTTGCCTTCCCACTCCACGGTCTGGCTGCCGGTGACCTTCCCGTACTCGGTGCTGAGCTTGGCATCCTCGACCTGCAGCGGCAGATTGGCCTCGCGGAAGATGGCGGCGTCGGCCTGCATCCGGTGCAGTGGTCGCTCGAACCCGGCCGGTTTGAGGCCGCTGTCGAGCAGCTTCGTCTTCAGCTTCTGCTCCGCCTCCTGGGACTTCGGGAATATTTCCTCAAGGAACTGATTGAACTTCTGCTCTGCCTCTTTGTCCGCAGTGTTCACATCTTTGGCGATGTTCAGACGCGTTCCGACCTCATCGAGCCGGTCATGGAACCGGGTCCAGTCATTCAGGAACGTCTCGACCGTCGCGGCCGACAGGTCGCGTCCGGCCAGCTCGGTGTAGTACGGCTCGAACTGCGACCATGCCCAGCCGAGCATCTCGGTAGCTTTCTCGGGTAGTGATTTCAGGTTATCCATGGTGTCTTGTTCCTTTCAGTACGATTGCCAATCATGCCCGGCTATCAGCCACAGTCAAGGCAAACCCGCGGGCCGCTTCCAGCGCGCGCTCGGCCAGCGCACGGCGCTTGTCGCGGCCGCGCAGGCGTTTCTCCAACGGCGGCAGCAGACCGAGGTTGGCGTTCATCGGCTGGAAGTTGTCAGTTGGACTCGTAACGTAGCGAAGCAAGCCGCCGAGCATCATTTCCCGCGGTAGCTCGACCGGCTCATCTCCCCTCGCCAGTCGCGCCGCGTTGATGCCGGCGACCAGCCCCGCGCCGATTGACTCGACGTAGCCCTCCACCCCGGTCAATTGGCCTGCAACAAGCAAGTCCGGTCCTACCCTCGTCTGTAGCGTCGGCAACAACATCTTCGGCGAGTCGAGGAACGTGTTCCGGTGGATGCTGCCGAAGCGGAGGAACGTCACCTTCTCCAAGCCCGGTATCATCCGGAACACGCGCTCCTGGTCGCCTTGCTTCAGCCTGGTCTGAAAACCCACGAGGTTGTACATCGTACCGTCGGCGTTCTCGCGCCGGAGCTGGACCACCGCGAAAAATGGGGACTGTACCGCGCGTCGTCGCGCTCCGGGGGACTGTCCCCATTTTTCGCCGGTATCTGCCGATTCGGCGCGTGTCCCAAGCCGATCCGGCCGCGTATCAACCAGCCCGACCGGCTTCATCGGCCCGAAGGCCAGCGCGAGCTTCCCCCGTCGCGCAATCTCCTCGACCGGCAGGCACCCCTCAAAGAAAGTTCCTGGTTCTTCGTTCCTGGTTCCTGGTTCTTGCTGCGGAGACCGAAGACGCTGACCGGACATCTGCGTAATCTGTGAAATCTGTGGATGTTCTCCTTCGCGATTCTCAAAATCGTGCAGCGGGTGCAACTCCGCTCCCAGCAGCGCCGTCACGAATCGGTCGTACTCCTCCTCTGTCATCGGGCAGTTGAGGTAGTCCGAGCCTGCTCCGTAGCGCGAACCTTCGAAGATGCGCGTCATATCAAGCGACTCAGCACTGACGATGGGGGCGATAGCGTCATAGAAGAACAGGTGTTCCGTGCCGAGCATCGCCTGCAGCGACTCGGCCATGGGCGACGAAGTCAGCGGCCCAGTCGCTACGACGGTGACACCCGCGCCCGCAGGGCCGAAAACGGGGACTGTACCGGCAAGCGTCCCACGCGAGCCTCCGGGGGACTGTCCCCGATTTTCGGCCCGTAGGACTGTGCCCAGTTCTCCCAGATCCACCGTCGGCTGATGCGGATCAGAAAGCTCAACCCGCGAGCGGTACCAACCCACTGCCGACGGCAGGGAACTCACTTCTGCCCGTTCGATACTCACCCCGGCGCGTGACAGCTCAGACTGCACCTCGGCCGAGAACCGCCGACGGTCAACGACCAGGGCTTTGCCGCCGGGCACCCGCGCCCGCTCCGCGCATTCGAGTAGAACCGAACCAAGAACCCGCAACTCGGCCTTTAGCAGGCCGTGCGCGTTCTCCGGTTCACCCGACTTGAGCGAGTTGGAACAGACGAGTTCGGCCACGTCACCGGTCTGGTGCGCCTCGGTCATCTTCTGCGGCCGCATCTCGAACAGCCGCGCCGGCGCGCCTCGCCTCGCGCACTGCAGGGCTGCCTCGCACCCGGCGAGACCGGCACCAACGACCCGGACTTCACTCACGCGGTAAGCATAGACGAAACGGGGCAGGCGGCAAGCCTGCGCGCTAGCTGCTGACTGTGAGCTGTGGACCGTCAGCGGCGGTCAGAGGGAGAAAGCGGGTCGAGCGGGGCTATGCAGCCGGGAGGGATGAGGCCTTCCCGAACCAGGTCCTCGGCATCCTGGCGAGTCGTAATCCGGGGGATTTGGTGACACTCGGTAGCCACGACTTGCCCCTCAATGTTTCGCTTGTGCATCAACATGAAGACGGAGCAGTTCAGCAGCACCAGTTCGTTGGGGTCGGGTTTCGCCGCCCCGGGAAAGTCCGGGGTCACGTTGCCTGACTCCACGTCCGACGAGTCCGGGCGGTGTTCGGATGATTCAGGCATGCTCGATTATCGACATCGCGGGGATGGACGTCAAATGTCCGTGTGGCCGGAGGCGGTCAGCCACCGGCTCTCCTCGATTCTCAGCCGTGTCGTTAATCACTTGCCCCCGAATTCCCCGGTCGGATGGCGTACTAGAGAAGGTCGGTCAGCTCTTCTTTGGTGATGCCGGCCTGTCGGAGTATCTCGTGGAACGTCCCGGTCGGCAGGGTTCCCTTATGGAATGGAACGACGGCGCGTCGCTTCGTGCCAGGATGAAGGTAGATACGGTGGCTGCCCTTTGAGCGGTCAAGCAGAAACCCCTTGCGAAGGAGTATCCGCACGAGCTCCTCGGGTGTAAGAACCGGGAGTCTAGGCACCGTCGTGGACGGTCAGGGTGTATTCGAAGGTGCTCTCATCGGTCGGTATGTCCTCGCCGTGAGCGCGTAGGCTGTCGAGGTACAGCTCGACCGCCTCCTTCGCCATGGCCAGGGCCTCATCGAGCGTCGCGCCGTGGGTCACACAGCCGGGCAGGGACGGAACCGTGACGGTGTAACCGCCTTCGGGTTCCTTCCGGAGCAGGACACGGTAGTTGAGCACCTTCATGGCTAGATTATCCGCCGTGGGCGAGGACCTGTCAAATGAACGACCTGTCTGCGACCTGTCCAGTCGGGAATCTGGAATCATCAATCCAAGACGCCCATGACCGCAAGTCGTCGGCCGTCTTCATCCGTTCCGCCAATCGGCGGTTCGCGGTCTGCATGAACGATAGACGATGTACGAAATAACGATGCACGACATCCGCCGTGTCAATAGTCATTCGCTGTCCCGAGTGCTCCTCGTAAATGGTCAACGTCGCCAACAACCTTCTGCTGAGATGCCTGCACCGACCCATATCCACTTAGCCCTGCGGTCCACGTTCGACCTGAATGCGTACTTGTCTGAGGCCAGCTCGCTGGAACGGACTTCGGCTAGAGGTCCTTGGGTTGGCACTCCGCTACCGGAGTTCATTGTCCGTCAATACCTAGCCTCGAATACCCTCACGGTCGATGCGGGCCGCGCATCGATGCGCGCTACAGCGGAACAAAGCCCGGGGAAACCGGCAGTTGTCACGGCGCGCCCCAGGTCATCCCGCCCTGCTCGTCGTAGAAGACCAGCCCGGCCACGCCCTTGACCACGGCCAGCCCGGCGCGCCTATTGCCCCCCTCGTCGGCCAGACCCAGCACCGGCCCATCCTTGGGCACAGACAGAACGGCGCGCTGCTCGCCGTTGTCGTCGGTCATTCCTAGCCGCGGCCCCCGCTCCGACAAGGTCAGACTGGCGGGGATGTGGCCCTTCTTGTCAAATATGTGC
>CAZSUX010000147.1:0-7119 GCA_964610135.1 uncultured bacterium
GAACAGCAGGGACGCGTTGCCGGTTTCTCTTCGCGAGCGCTCTATGATGAACGGGCTCCGGCGTTGATTCGATGCCGCTTGGATGTACGCCAGCCGGCCGTCTGTATGCAGCAGTCCGACCGTTGCCGACCACAATCGGCTTCGCCCCTGTAGGAACAGCGCTGTCGGGCTGGTACTGCCTGAGTAGGTTCCGGCACTGCCCCGGCCAGGAGGAATGGCTGCCCTCCGAGGAGGGTGGTAGACCTTGGCCTGGTTGCGGCTACTTGATGGTGGCCGAGGTGAGCTCCTCGTTGTAGACCTGGCTGTAGCCTTGGTACTCGCCTTCGTAGTGCATCTTGACATTACCGACACCCCGGGCATACCAGTTGAACATCTGAACGGTGACTCCGCCGATGTTGGTGATGGTCTTCACCTTCCACGCCTTTTTGTAGGTGCCGGCCGCAACAGTCACATCCTCCTGGCCCACGACGATGGCGGTGGCCGGTCCCTGGCTCCAGCTCTGGCCCACCGCAGGATTCGACATCATCACGGTGTCGCCGGTGGTGTCGTCCAGGGCGCCGTAAGACAGAATGGCATCGTCCTCTTCGCCCAGGAACGAGTAAGTGGTAGCCGTGTAGGTCGAATCCGGTGTGCGGAGGTGGATCATGTTCTCATGGTTGAACTTGACGATTTCCTTGCCGTTGGCCAGAGTGGCCTTCTCCAGCGCGGTGGTTGTAGTCGTGCCGGTTTCGAACGTATCCAGAGCGGCAATGGTCTGCCCTTCGAGGAGGTAGGACTCCGTGTGCCAGACGCTGCCGATGGTCATCGGGAAGATTGAACCGGTGTCCGGGTTGCAGCTCACGCCGGTCAGAGCCACGGCTGCGATTGCTGCGACTGTTAGCATTCTTCTCACGGCAGGACTCCTTTCAGAGGCAGTCTAACGAGGCCCCGCCTGCGAGTCAATTCAGTGACCGTGTCAGGAGTCAGCGGAGGCGCTGCGCGGCACCGGCTGTGGCTTGCGCATAGCTGAGGCCGGGCTATACTGCACTACATATGGACTCACGACTATCCGTTCTCTTCTCCCGGCGCAGCGTGCGCAAGTACTCAGGCGAACCGGTTTCCGAAGCTGACGTCAAGGCGTTGCTCGAGGCAGGCATGGCCGCACCGTCGGCGAGCAACCGTAAGCCATGGCACTTCGTGGCGGTGACGGAACGGGCACAGCTCGACCAGCTCGCCGCAATCCACCCCTACGGCAAGATGCTTTCAAGCGCCGGGCTCTGCATCGGGGTCTGCGGGGATCGCGATATCAGCCCGGATTTCTGGGTGCAGGACGGCTCGGCCGCAACCGAGAACATCCTGGTGGCGGCGACGATGCTCGGCCTCGGTGCAGTCTGGCTCGGGGTCCATCCGCGCGCGGAGCGTGAGCGAGAGCTCAAGCAGTCTCTCGGTGTTCCCGAGAACGTCGGTCTGCTCTGCCTGATTGCGGTCGGGCATCCGGCCGAGCGGCCGGAAGCGCGCACCCAGTACGACGAGCCGCGGGTTCACCGCGGACGTTGGTAGGTCCGGGCAGGCCTCAGCGTCATCTGCATAATTCTCGGATAGTCTGTTCTTCAAAGACGTAGCGGGCGGGCGCTTGCGCCCGCCCGCCGTGTTTGGCTCGGTCTAGCGGCCGGTGACCACCTTGAGCGAACGTTGTCCGCTTGCAGTGGTCAGCCGGAGGAAATAGATGCCGGCCGGGACGTTGCGGGTGTCCCAGGTGGCGGTGTGCTCGCCGGCAGAGACAAGGTCGGTAACAAGGGTCACGGACTTCCGGCCGGAGCGGTCGAATGTCTCAAGCCGTACGTTCGACGCCTGGGGCAGGACATACCGAATGCGAGCGCGTCCGCGCACCGGGTTTTGCTCAAGCGTGAGTCGTGGAGTGCTGCCGGATCCGAAGTTGAACGGTTCGGACGACGACACGCCCGTTGTCATCGGCTCGCCGAGCGTGGCAAGCGCCGCGGCGCCGGCCCGGATGACCTCAGTGCAGAAGTCGTTGTTATTATACCCGGCGCCGATTGAGTCGCCGGGCGTGTGGTAGTACGGATTCACCGGCCAGTAGTCTTCGATGCCGCAGAACGCGAGATAGCCGTTGTTCCAGAACGGCCCGTGGTCCGAGCTCTGCATGTCGGTCACCATGTCCTTGTAGCAGGGCAGGGCCGTATACGTGTCGGCGACGGCGATGAACCAGTCGCAGAACGGCTCGCACGCCGGGTTGGCGATCTTGCCGATGACGTTGAGGTCCTCGGGCGCGGAGTCCTCGTACGCAATCATGTCGAAGTTCAGGACGCCGAGAATCGTGTCGTTGTGCGCGTGAGCCTGGGCCGCGTAGTACTCGCTGCCGAAGAGGCCGAATTCCTCGCCGGAAAAGGCGATGAACCGAAGGTCGTGCTGGAACTGAAAGCCCTGCGTCACGCGGCAGGCCTCGATTGCTGATGCCGTGCCCGATGCGTTGTCGTCGGCCCCAGGCGAGACGGAGACGGCGTCGAAGTGACCGCCGATGATGGCGTAGGGGTTGCGCAGGCCGGAGGTGCCGTAGCGGATGCCGATGACGTTGGGTGCGTGGTTGGTCGTGTGGTCCTGCAGGATGACCGTGTCACAGCCGTAGGTCTGGAACTTCGCGGCAATCCACTGGGCCGCGGCTTTGCAGGAATCGCCGGTCGAGAGGCGGTTGCCGTGGTCCTGCAGATGGCGCACGAACGCAAGCACGGAGTCAGGCGAGACGCGCGCGACCAGTTGTTCGATGGCCGCGTCGGCGATGACTTCCGGCAACCTGGGGGTGGGTCTGTCCATCACCCAGCCGTTCAGGCTGACGCGACCGCGCAGCGCCGGCACGGCGATGAAGCTCTCGACCGCGTCGGGTTCGACCTCGACCAGGTACTGCTCGCCGTCGAAATCGAGGATGCGGGATACCGCGGCGAGGTCCGCGCGGGAAGCGTCGGTGAACAGGCGCACGGTGTAGTAGAGGTGCGCCCTCGGGTTCTCGGCCAGAAAGCGTCCGTCTCGCGCCGCGAAGTCGGCGTCGCGGGAGTCCTCGGACAGGACCAGCACGCCGTGGCCGGTAACGCCGACGATGGTGTAGCGGCCGGCCAGGTCGTCGGGGCTCGAATTCGGCAGGACGCCGAGGAATTCACCGGCCAGGGCAAAAGAGAGCCCGGCCGCGACAGCGAACAAAAGCAACTTCCGCAATTGATCCTCCGATAAGGTTGGAAAGCAGAACGGCGGCGGTGAGTCTTCGACCCGCTCCGCCGCACTACTACAATGTTACAGGCTGGGCTTCCGGGGTCAAGCCGGCGCAGTTCCACGAATCCGATATTGAACCACAGAGCGCACCGAGTTCACCGAGGGTACGATTCTGACCGCTGGCCTCACCCGTTCTGCGCTCTCTGTGGCCTCAGTGGTTGATCCTATCCCGGCTTTTGTCCTGAACGGCTTGACAATCGGCGGGCACAAAATACACTCTAAGGCAATGGTCCCGGTTCGGTCGTGAGGCGTCGAGCCGGCCCGATGCCGTCCCCAAAAGGAGATAACATGTCGCGAAGACTGACCGTATTGCTGTGTTGCTGTGTTCTCATCGGTGCTGCGAGCGCTCGAGCCGAATTGCACCGCCTCGGGTACACGCCCGAAGACCTGGATGAAGTCGCGCCCGAGCACAAGGTGAAGAGCATCCCGGTCGCACCCGGGGCCAAGTCCTTCAATCTACTGCCGCAGGTGGACCTGACCAACGAGATGCCGCCGGTCGGCAACCAGGGCGGGCAAGGCTCCTGCGCGTCGTGGTCCATCGCCTACTACCACCGGACCCAACTCGAGTACCACGAGCGGCACTGGGACCTGACCGACCTGCATCACCGGTTCAGTCCGGCTTTCTGCTACAACCAAGTCAACGGCGGCGGTGACAACGGCTCGGGGTTCAACAACAACATGCCGCTCATCTGCGAGCAAGGAGTGGCCAGCCTGGCCGATTGCCCCTACAATGACGGTGACCCGGTGAGCTGGCCGTCGGAGTCGGCGTACTCGAAGGCAATCCCGTATCGCACCAAGGACTGGGCGTGGTTTAATACCTACGATACGACCGGGATAAACATGATCAAGCAGCTGCTCGCCAACGGCAGCACTTCGAGCCTCTCGATCGGGGTCTGGGGTAACTTCGACAACATCGCCGCGCACAACTACATGTACTGCGCCGCTGACCGGGAAGGCGAGAACCGGGGCGGGCACCTGATAACCTTTGTCGGGTACAACGATACCCTGACCACGGTCGACGGAACCGGCGCGTTCCGGATGGTCAATTCGTGGGGCCTGGGCTGGGGGCAGGCGGGCTATTTCTGGATGTCCTACGAGGCGGTGATGGACAGCTTCCTCAGCGGGCGGGCCGTGGGCTTTCTGACCGATACGGTCGGGTACGAGCCGAAGCTGCTCGCGCGCGTGAAGATCGACCATCCGACCCGGGACCGGGTCGGGCTCACGTTCAGCGTCGGCAAGCGCTGGAGTGCGCTCTGGTTGAAGGAATTCCGCACGTGGCGCCGTTCGCGGTCGGACCAGCCATTCCCCGACAACAAGATGGTGTTCGATCTGACCGACGCTGCCTCGTTCATCGAGGGCCAGCAGGCTGATTCTATCTACTTCATCGCGTGGGACAGCCGGCAGGACAGCAAGACCGGTACTATCCTCAGTTCGTCGGTGCAGTACATTGATTGGGGCACCATGTTCGCCTCGGGTTCGACCCCGCTCGATATCCCCGACAACGGAGACATGGCTCCGGCCGGGCACCGCATCTGGCAGCTCGACCACGACGTCGCCGCCACCTGGATCTTCGGGCCGCCCGGAATCGTCGAGCCGGAAAGCTCGTACGTGCCGAGCATCGAGGTGTGGAACAACGGCAAGACGGCGGCGACCTTCCCGGTGTGGATGACAATCGGCACCATCTACGGCGACACGCTGCAGGTGACTGCGCTCGAACCCGCGCACGCGGAAACGCTCGAGTTCGCGCCCTGGGTTGTCCCCCCGCGTTGCACGGCCACGGTCAGGTGCTCGACCGCGCTCAGCACCGACGAATACTCCGGGAACGATGTTCGCACCAGCCTGGTCTGGGCCCGTTTCCGCGACGCGGCCATGGTCGAGATTCTCGTCCCGACCGGCGCCGTCGACTCCGGCGTAATCGTCTATCCCCGGGCTCAAGTGCGGAACAACGGCACGCAGTCGGAGTATGTCACCGTGACGTTCCGCATCCCCGACGAAGGCTACCTCAGGCAGTCGCGGGTGACGGTACCGTCGCACGAAGAGATGTCGGTGACCTTCGCCACCTGGATACCCAAGAACCTGGGCAGTCACGCGATGCGGTGCAGCCTGAGCCTGGACGGCGACGTCGAACCCGCCAACGATACGATGAGCGGGACCGTGGTCGTCGAGGCCGTCGGGATCGCGGAAGGCAAGCAGACCCCGCCGCAGTTCCGGCTCGATGTCCCGCGCCCCAGCGTCTTCGGCCGCAGCGTTGCCATCGGCTACGCCCTGCCGAAGGCGGCCGAGGTTTCGCTGTCCGTGTACGACGCGACCGGCAAGCTGGTCAGAGAGCTCCATCGCGGGAACGCGGCTGCCGGGGAGTACCGACTCGCGTGGGACGGCCGTGACGGTCAGGGCCGTACGGTTCCGGCCGGCGCCTACTTCTGCCGGCTCGAGGCGGGCGAGCACCGTGCCGCCGCCGCTCTGCTCAAGCTGTAGTCGGCTAGACTCACGCTTCTCTGGAGACGGCGCGGGATTCCCGCGCCGTCTCTGCAATCACGCTGCAGAATGCGACCTGCAGACTGGTACCTCGGGCGCTGAGAGCTTTCCGGAAAGCTCCTCTGAAAGCGCCCGTCAAAGCGGTGATCAAGGCGTCCCACAGGGCATGCTTGAGGGCTCGCTAAAGGGCGCCGGCCAGAGCTTGCTGCTCTGCGCAACGCTCCGCTTCGGCCAAAGCTCAAGACACCGCTCCTCACACCGCTCGCGACGAAGTTCTCCCGGAGACCAAGGACCAAGGACTCCAGGACGCTGCCGACACGGCTGATCGGATGGTTTCTTCCCGGGCGTCTTCGAGAGCCAACCGGATAGCTCTTTCCTGGACTGCTCCCTATGTGGGGTGTTGAGTTGCAGGTTCTCCGCCTAACCCGTTGACATGCAGCCGGATAAGCTTGACAACTCGCTCGCCGGCTTGGATACTTCAACGTATCCAATACCGGAGGTAGACCATCTCAGACTTCTCAAAGAGCACGTTCGTCTTCGGGCCTGAACTTGGCGCACGGCTGAAGGCGTTGCGCAAACACCGTGGCCTGTCACTGCGCGGTATCGCTGTACTGATGGACCGACCCGGAACCGGGTCGCACACCCAATTGTCGAAGCTTGAACGCGGCGACACGCCTCACGCATCAGTCGGGCTGCTGCTCGACTACCTCCGAGCCTGCGGAGCCAAACCCCTGGACGTCGCGGCACTCTTCGAACCCTACCTCTCGCTGCCGCCGGTGCCGAGGACAAAAGGCGACGCCGCGGTCAAGAAGCTGCTCGAGGTCCTGCCCGAGAAAGAACAGCGGCAGATGCTTGCCTGGGACAAAGGAGCCACCAAGGCGCGTGAGGAACGCGCAACCGACAAGGGAGACAAAAAGAAGCCTCGGGTCGAGACCGCGCAGCAGCGCGTATTCCGCGTCGTCTGGTCGTTTGTCCACGCCAACTGGAACGAGGTCTTCGAGCAGAAGCTCTACGAGACAATGCTCAAGCTGAAGGACGACGTGCCGAAGAGCGAACGCCGGTTCGCCTGCGAGACGAGCCGCCGGTTCTTCAGCATCCTCACCCGCTACTATGCGAGCGCTGCACGCAGACGGGGCGCACTCGACCGGATTGAGCGCCGGGCAGCGGAAGAAGGACTATCCAAAGAGACGATTGCCGCGCTGCTTGACGCCGCAACCCAGTCATACAACCAGTTGCTGCTCTCGGGCCGGCTCGACTGGGAACCGACGCAGGAAGAAATAATCAGGCGCCGCGGCCAGGCACCAAGGGTGCTCAAGGCCGAGGCAAGGCTCGACATCGAAGAAGCGAGGCCGGTGAGCGAACAGAACCGGGCCGAGGGCCTCATCC
>CAZSUX010000148.1:0-7074 GCA_964610135.1 uncultured bacterium
GCGTCTTCAACTGCGTCGCTAACTCAATCCTGCACTGAATCTCAACCTGAACCTCAACCTCAATCCGTCACTGCACCAGGCATTGCTCGTAACATTGCTCTTGAAGCTGAACCCGTCAGCGTTCGCGTCATTGTTCGAGTCAATGTTCGAGTCAAAGCTCCGGTCATTGTAGGCCTCATCGTGTCTCGCTCTGCATCGGCGACTGCGACTCCCTAGGCAGTCTCCGGGCCGCTCCCCCCACGGCAGAATTGTGGTTCCGGCAGTGCCTGACCACTACATATGGACTGTCAGGAACCTTCCCTGCGCTCGCCCGAAATGGCTCGTTGTGTGTGTCACCGGTATTAGAAACCGCAACCCCCAAACGTAACACCGTTCGTTCATTCGTGCATCGTACATCGTTCATCGTGCCGCGTCTAACGTGTTCTAAGTCTTTCTCGCTCCGAGAGTTCTGGTTTCTGGTCTCTGAATTCTGGTTTCTGAATTGTCCGGCTTTCTCTATCCCCTAGACGGTGGGGGGAACTCTTGCCCCCGAGACGGCCCGCGGTCCCGCAGCCGCGCAAGCGCCGGAAACGGCAACCGCTCCGGCCGCAGCAACAGCCGTCGTTCCTGTCTCATGACCTGGTATCGCATCGGCACCCGCTCATCGAGCCGGAACAGCGTCCCCTTCTGGCACTGCACCTGCGCCCTGAACCGCACCCGGTCCTCGTGTCGCTACGGTTGCCGGCCCTGCTTCTGCAACGGCTCTCGTGCCTGCATCCGCAAAAGCACCTGTTCCCGGCCCCGAAACAGCGTCCGTTCCGGCCCACGTTCCCGCACCCGCAACGGCCGCCGCTCCTGTTTCTGCAACAGCATCCAGCCTGGCGCGAGACCCCTCTTTCCCGCGCACCGCCCCGGCCTCCGTACCGCAGGGGCGGGCTCGCCGCCCGCCCCTTTCGGCTTCCGTTGTGCTTCCCATCTCTCTACCTCAACCTCTACCTTAGCCTTTCCCTCGCGCGCTAGCGCGCGACCACCGCCTTTCTAACCGACCTGAATCCCGATGTGTCGTCCGTCCGCTACGGCGCGCTTGACTCCCGAGAGCGGGTTCACTATGATGAACTTGAGTTCACAATGAAGTACGTAAGTTCACGCGGTCGCCCTCGCGACTCGGGTCGATTGTTCGTTGCGTCGCTGGAGCAGGCGGTGCTGGCGTTTCTCTGCGCTCACGCTGACCGAAGCTACTACGGCGTCGAAGTGACGGACGAGGCCGGACTCTCACGCGGCGGGGTGAATCGCGTGCTGCGTGAACTGGCCAGAGCCGGTCTGGTTGAAGCCGAGGCCCGCGGCCGGATGCGGTTCTATCGCGCACGCCTGGCCGACCCGCGAGTCCGATCGTTCAAGACGCTGCTGAATGTTGAGGCCCTGAGCCCTCTGCTTGACCGCCTGTCCGGACTGGCACTGCGAGTCGTGCTGTTCGGCAGCGCGGCCGAGGGAACGAACACTCCCGACAGCGACGTTGACCTGCTGGTCGTAACCAATGCGCCTGACCGCGTGAGGAAGATCGTCTCCTCCCGTGAGGAAGCGCTGCAGGCCGTGATCGTGACGCCGGTCGGGCTTGCCGACCTGGAGCGGGACAACCCCGTATTTGCCGCCGAACTCAAGCGGGGCATCGAGCTATGGAAAGAAAGCTAGGCCCGGAGTTTGAGTCCTGTGTGAAGTCGGGCAGGATTCGACGGTTTTCGCCCGGCCCGACCTTTGTCGCAGGCGAACTGGCGGCGGCCAGCCAAGACCCCGACGAAGCCCGACGTACGCTGGCTGCCGGCGGGCTCAAGTGGGCGACCATTCAGGCCTACTACTCGATGTTTCACAGCGCGCGGGCGCTTCTGTACGCCAAGGGCTTTCGGGAGCGCAGCCACCGCTGTCTGGTCATCGCTCTGCGCGAGTTGTACATTGGACCGCGGCTACTGGAGCTGGAATTCGTCGAAGGACTTGAGGCAGGCAAGACGCTGCGCGAGAACGCCGACTACTACAGCCGTTTCTCCGAAGCCGGGTCTCACAAGACAGTCGAGCTGGCCGGTTCGTTCCTTGCCCGCGCGCGTACGCTCACCACAGAGCCGGCAGAACCGACATAACGGCCCGGCTCGCAGCCGGGTGGCCAAAGCCGCTTCAGCGGCTAGGGGCGGGCTTGCGCCCGCCCCAAATCGCCATTCCGTCTTCTGCGCCTCCACCCTGACCTCAACCTTGACCTGTTCTCTGTCTCTACCTCAACCTCAACCTCAGCCTTTCCTACCTACCTCGTCACCACGACCTTGCGGATTCCGGCCGGTCTTCCGTCTTCGGTCTCCGGTCCTTTGACGAAGTACACCCCCGGTGCCAGCGCCCGTACGTCGTTTGCGCCCGGCTTCAAGTCCATCAGCTTCCGCCCGCCGATGTCGAGCAGCGCGGCGCGGGACATGACCGGGAAATGGGGACTGTACCGCGCGTCCTCGCGCCCCGAGGGACTGTCCCCATTTCCCCCAAGCACGAGCACGCCGCGGACCACGGTCGCGGACGGCTGCGCGATGATTGCCTGCTGCATCGGCTCTTCGGCGATGGCCAACGGATTGTTGGTGGAGAACCACACTTCGCCGCTGCCGACCTGCCAGACGACGTAGGCGTTCCCAGCCGAGTCGGCTGCGATGTCCGGGTTGTAGCTGTTCGCCGTCGTGTCATCGTTGACGAGTTCGAGTTCCGACCAAGTGACGCCATGGTCGGAGGAGCGGGCGTTGTAGGGTAGGTAAAGGGCCTCAGACGTATCGACGCAGACCATCAGAGCAGTATGTACGGACCCGTCGCCGGAAATGGCAAGCTTGGCACCATTGTAGTAGGACCAGAACTGCGTGGTATCCAACCTGGAAACAAGTGAAGGGCTGCCCCAGGTATCCGGTTCGGTATAGAGCGTCCGAGCTTCGGTCATGTTCTGTTCGGATTGTCTGCTGCGACCGGTGTAGTCGCAGACGATGTGCTGCGCATCGGCAACGACATGCGGCGAACCAGCCAACCCCTCGAAAGTGTCGAGCCGGACTCCAGACTGGTACGTCTGGCCCATGTCCGTAGACCGATACAAGTAGGAGCTGAGCGTCCAGAAGCTTCCAATAGGGCGGGGGGCTTCTCCGACCACCAAGTAGTGATTTGTGGCTGGCTGTACAAAGACATCCGCATGGTAGCAGTCGTAGTTCGTCGTGTCGTCGTCTACCCGGACGTTCGGGCTCCATGTCGCTCCCCTATCAGTGGATACGGACGACCAGATATGGCCACTTCCCGTCCGCCAGTCGTTCCAGGCGCAGAGCAGTTTGCCGGCCGAGTCGGCCGCAATCCGGGCCGAACCAATGCCACCCCTCGTCTTGTCATCGACCCGGATAGGCAGAGACCAGGTGGTGCCCCCGTCAGTTGATTGCACACAGTAGACGTACTCACCCGACCCATCGTTTTCCGTGTAGACGACATAGACATTGCCCTCCATGTCGGTCGCTATGTCGGGATAATTCACGAAGGTGCTACCACGTCGAACGAGCACGTCTGCGGGCAACCAGGTTCTTCCCGCATCAGTGGATTTCTGGAACATGATGTCCGAGCGGACCGTGACGAGGCCTTTCATCGAGTCGTCCTCAAATACAACATAGAGCGGCTGGTTCAACCATGAGCCGGGACCCAGGGTGATTGCAGCATGACCGCAGTTGTTCGTGGGCTTGTACTCGTGGTCGATGCGCTGGTGCGGTGCGAATCCGGCGACAGCGGCGCTGACGGACACCAAGAACAGCAGTGTGGGCTTCATATCTCTGCTCCAATCTCGGAGGGGCGGGAAACCCGCCCCTCCGAAAAGCGGAACTACTTCACCACGGCCTTGAGCCTAACCTGCTCCGTACCCGTGTCAAGCAAGAGGAAGTACGCGCCAGAGCTCAGTCTGCGACCTTCTCTGTCCCGGTCCCAGCTCAGCCGGTGCACGCCAACCTTCTGCTCGCCGGCATTGAGCACGCTGACCTGCCTTCCCAGCGCATCGTGCAGGATTGCGCGGACGCGGGCGGAGGCCGGCAGTTGGTACTCGACCTCGATGCCATTGAAGCTGTAGACGACGTGCGCGTTCACCTTCCCGTTCCGCATCACGCTGGCCTGCCCGCCTTCCCTCGGTTCGGCAGGGGGCTCCAACCGGTAGAAGTGGCCATCACCCACTACCAGGTAGATCATGTGCTCTACTCCTGCCACCATTGAGGCATCGGAACCAATGTGCTCCGGAAAGTGGGAGTACCAGAGCGGGTCGTTGTCGGTTGTATCGAACGGAACCCACGAGTCACCGTCGGTGTAGTAGTGGTATGGACATTCCGAAGTGTCTGAGTCGCCGAAAACGGCACAGGGATAGGCGGCCCATTCCCCGGTCGGGTCGTGAGTTGTAATCGATGTGCCGGCCTTGACGTTCACCGGCGCGTCATCGAGCGTATCCCACTGATTCCCTTCGATGTCGTAAGCGTAGAAGTCCTTGTGGTTGCCGCCGCGGAGCGCGATGAGGACAGGGACGTTGTCAAACGCGTCTCCATCGTACGCCATCGCCGCTCCGGTGCCAACCGATGCCGGTATGCTGTATCGCTCCTCCCAGCCGCCCTGCAGCACGAAGGTATGGCTTCCGCTCCACGACCACGCGCCACTAGTCCACGTGGCCGAGCGCCAGAAGTACATGTTGTTGTCGAGTTC
Organism: uncultured bacterium; assembly: GCA_964610135.1. Classification (GTDB taxonomy): domain Bacteria; phylum Hydrothermota; class Tepidihabitantia; order Tepidihabitantales; family Tepidihabitantaceae; genus UBA2258. The sequence continues at coordinate 4,702 of CAZSUX010000148.1, forward strand.
CGCGGTCGGCTCGAATTGCGGGATGGAGATGACCGTGTCAATCACGTTGTTCATGAAGTACTGGTCGACAGCAACCTGTATCCGATACTGGGTTGGCTGTGCGTAAGGACTCCACTGGAACGGTGGTGTCTGGTCGGCGATCGTTGCGTTCGGACCCGGGTAGTAACCATAGAACGAGATATCCGGGAAGCTACCGGCGCCGATGTGATAGCGCCAGAAACTCGTGCCACCTCCCGGGAGGCAGTAAATCCAGCCCGGAACAGGGTAGTCCCACACGTCGTAGCTCAAGTTGGGAACGTAGGTGATGCAGGTGCCGTTGTCGAGCGAGAAATCCTCGATGTCGTCGTCCTCCCATTGGTCGTCGTACACGCTGTACCAGTACAGTTTCGCGTCGCCGTCTATATCGGCTCCGATTCCATACAGGTTGGGCCGTTCGGTCCACTGAAACGTGAGACTAGTGTGGCCCAGCCAGGCGGTTTCCATCGATTCATCCAGCTTGCCCCACTGAGGTGGGTTGGCATTTGGATTGTAGTACTCGACGTAGGTCTCGTCGGAGTCGCTCGTCGGGAACATGCCCCAGACCAAGCCGAATCCCCAGGTGATGCGAACGCCGGGCTCAACATCGGCCGGGGCGGGAACGGGGGGCAGTGTGTCCCACGCCATGGCCGATGCCGCAACGAACATTACACAGACTATCGTGTGCTTGAGCATGAAAACCTCCTTTTGGTCTCTTGCTCAGGTTGGTGGCGCACTCGTGCACCTTTGAGTGCGCCGTTGCCTCGGACCCGGTGCCGGGTCGCAGAGCCGGCCAGGACTACCGTTGCTCGGAAGCACCGGCGGTCAGAAACCGCTCGTAGTCTCGCCATACCCTGCTTGATTCCCTCTACATCCCGGCTACAATCTCGCGGGCAGCACAGAGTCTAACTCTGAACCTGTTTTTCCTAGCCGGGATTGCAGGTGCTGCCTCTCTTCTTGCCTGTGTGCGAACCGCTGAATCGACTCAGTTCCCGGGTCGCGGGCACCAGTCGAAGGTTCTGCCGCTGGGCTCATCCGTCGCTCCAGATTCGCCGCACATCTCTGACCAGTGGGACTACGCCGAACGCATCGCCCCTGTACTCGATGCAAGCGTAGCCGCGCTCGCCCGGTCGCTCGACCACGATATCGAGTCGAACATCCCTTTGGCCCGTGCGGCGAGATTGAGACGCGAGCACAGAAGAGACAAGCCCGAGCGCGACTGTCACGCGCCATGCCGGACCACCAAGCAGGCCTGCGCCGAAGAAGACTACGAGCGGCATGCTCGCGCTCTCGGTGTTGGTCTCGGCATGGGACACGATGTCTACGCTCGGGGCGTGAGCTGGCCGCCCGGCTTGGGGTCGCGAAAAAGGGGACAGTCCCTCGGCGCAGCGGAGCCTGCCCTGAGCAAGCGAGATTCCTCGACTCGCCGGACTCGCTCGGAATGACAGCGCGCGCCGAACGGATCGGACTTGCTGCGGTACAGTCCCCATTTTCACCGTATGACCGAGAGTTTGCCGACCTTGCTCGCCTTGCCGTCGGCCGTGACGACCAGGTACACGTATATGCCGCTGGCGACCTCTGCTTTCCATGCCAAATGTCCGTCGCCTGACTCGGTTGCGCTCCAGACGGATTGCCCTGACGCGTCGTAGACCACGACCTTCGCTCCGGACGTGAGCCCCTGGAAGTGGATGGCATCGTGTTCGGGATTCTGATTGGGCTTGAACGGTATCGGCGCGACTCGCAGCGAGTCGAGATTCTGTCGCGGCTCCGGCCCGCGCAGCACCAGGAAGAATCTGTCACGCACTCTATATCCGACCGTGTCGTAGGCGTCGATGGTCACCAAACCGGAGTAATTGTCGAGCGACTCGCCGACCGGTATGACCAGCGCAAGCGTGCATTCCACCGCCTGTCCTACCCCAAGCGACTCCGGCAGGTTGAGGACGTACACGCTGTCAACGGACCCATTCTGACCCTCGACCTTAGCCTTGACCTCAACCTCTCTCAGCACCGATTGGCTCGGTCCGTCTTCCGCGTCCGGGTTGTAAGTACTGCTGGTGTTGACCAGCATGAATCTGGCTTTGGCATAGGGCGAATAGACCGGCCCGGCCGGCTGGGTATGCAGATTCATGGTGTCGCGTATGACGTCGAGCGAATCGCTGTCCACGTCGAGGTCACCGACCGGGATGTTCCTGATGAGCGCATGGAAGGTCACCCGTACCGGCGCGCCGCCCGTGTCTCTGCCCGCGATGGTGATAGCCCCGGTATAGTCGCCATCCTCAAGTCCCGGCGGTAAGTACACCGCTAGCGTACAGGTTACGGATTGGCCTTGCGCCACCGACGCCGGCAGATTCGGAATGA
>CAZSUX010000149.1:0-7050 GCA_964610135.1 uncultured bacterium
CTTTCAGATCCGGGCCAAGTGGTGGTTGCTCTGGTTCATCCGGCTGGTGCTGTCGTTTCTCGCCGGGGTGGGGCTCAGCCGGCTCATCGTGAAGGCCGGGCCGACAGGGGCGGCGGACGCGGCTCGACTGGCCCAGATGGCCCAGATGCGCTACGACGGCATCGGCCCGGCGCTCACGAACTGGGCGCGGGGTCTGGTGGTGGATACCGGCATCAAGATGCTCCTGGTGCTGGTTGCCATCTTCATCATACTGGAGCTGGGGCGACGCTACGGGTTGTTGGAGAAGACCCTGCGGGGAATCGGCGCCGTCACCCGGTTCATCGGGCTGAAGCCGGAATCTGGCATGCCCTGGCTGGCCGGCAACGTGTTCGGGATCGTGTTCGGAGCCGGCGTCGTGATCGAGACCGCGCGCGAGGGTAGGCTGGATTCGAAGCAGGTGACCCTGGTGGCTACGTTCCTGGCCCTCTGCCACGGGCTGTTCGAGGACACCGCGATATTCGTGGTTCTCGGTGCGAACATGTTCTGGATTCTCGTGCCGAGAATCGTGCTGGCGGTGGCGGTGACGTGGGTGCTGAGCAAGGTGCTGCGGGACGGCAAGGCACGGCCCGCCAGTCCTGCAGCTGAGAGGCGACCGGCGGACGCATGACCCGGGTTGACAAGACGTGCTGTTGCGGCATAAGATTGACGTGCAGGGACGAAGCCTGCAAAAGGAGATGAAGTGAGGACTAACTTGATTGCGAAGAAGAACTGGACCGGCCGGGTGCTGGTCGGATTCATGTTCGATGGCGACAAGACACCGTTGGCCATGCCTGGAGAAGAAGGACGACTCTTCGCCGCGGTGGCGGCAGGAGAGAAGTTTACCGGCCAGTTCAGGAAGACAGGCCTGTTCCGCTGCGACGCGGGAGCGTCGAAGGTGATAGTCACTGGGCTAGGCAAGCGGAGTGAGTTCGAGCTTGACCGGGTGCGCTCAGCTACTGCCAAAGCGCTGAAGCGGGCCGAGGATATCGGGGCCGAATCGGTCGGCCTGCTGGTTCCGGACAACAGGGAGGTCCGGGGGGACCTGTCCGAGTTTGTGAGCTCGGCGGTCGAGGGTGCCATTCTTGGTGAGTACCGTTTCGACAAGTACAAGACCCCGAAGCCGGATGAGACGAAGCCGGTCGGAGAACTGGTACTGGTGTTCACGAACCCCAAGAACCTGTCGGCAGCGATGCGCAAGGCGGTCGATGAGGCCGTCGCTCGCGCTGAAGCGGTCTGCTTCTCCCGCGACCTTGCCAATGAGCCGCCCAGCCCGAAGCCGCCGGAGAAGATGGCGGAGATCGCCGCTGGGCTGGCGAAGAAGGGCCGCATCACGGTTCGGGTCATGCACAAGGCTGAACTCGAGAAGCTTGGTATGGGTGGCATCCTGCGCGTGGGCGCAGGTTCGCACCAACCGCCCTGCCTGGTACACCTCACCTACACGCCGTCCGGGAAGTCGAAGAAGACGGTGGTGGTTATCGGCAAGGGTATCACGTTTGACTCCGGCGGCATTTCCATCAAGCCGGCGCAGGGCATGGAGACTATGAAAGACGACATGGCCGGGGCCGGGGCAGTGCTCGGGCTCTTCAAGTGGCTGGGCTCAGTTGACGTGCCGGTCACGGTGCACGGCCTTGCCCCGTTCGCCGAGAACATGCCGGGCGGCGGAGCGCAGAAGCCCGGGGACGTCATCCGTCACTTCAACGGCAAGACCGCCGAAGTGATAAGTACTGACGCGGAGGGCAGGCACCTGCTGGCAGACTGTCTTGCCTACGGCTCGACCCTTAAGCCCGGTCTGATGATCGACATTGCCACACTTACCGGCGCCTGCGTCGTGGCGCTCGGAGACGAGTATTCGGCGCTGCTCGGAACCGACCAGCGGATGATCAACCGGTTGATCTCGGTCGGGAAGCAACAGGGCGAGTTTTTCTGGCAACTGCCGTTGCCGGACCGGTACAAGTCGCACCTGAAGAGCAAAGTCGCGGACATGAAGCACACCGGCAAGTCCAGGGTCGCCGGCACGATTACGGCCGGGCTCTTTCTCAAGGAGTTTGTAGCTGATGGAGTGCCGTGGGTTCACATCGACATCGCCGGACCTTCCTTCACCCACGAGGGTTGGGACTACGCGCCCGCCGGAGCCACCGGCGTTCCGCTCCGGACAATCGCAGCGCTGCTTAAGGGACTCTAGTCCGCACAAGGGAACCGATCTTGACCTCCGCGACTGAGGACTCGGTCCGGTTCGACCACGTCACAGTCGCCTACCATCAGGTGGTGGGCATAGAGGACGTCAGCTTCGGCCTTGAACCCGGCGAGTTCCTCGGCATCATCGGACCCAATGGCTCTGGTAAGACCACACTGCTACGTGCTGTTCTCGGTCTGGTTGTGCCAGCGTCAGGGAGTGTAGCAGTGCTGGGCGCCGCCGGACGCGGACTCGCACACGTCCGGAGACAAATCGGATACGTACCGCAGCGGCGGCCCCTCGACCCGCAGTTCCCGATCACCGTACGCGAAGCAGTCGTGATGGGCTTGTACGCGACCCTGGGTGCTTTCAAGAGGTTGACGGCCGGCGACCGCAGGCGGGTCGAGGCGGCACTGGTTGCGGTTGGGCTGCTTGATTCCGCCGGCCACGTTGCCGGGCACTTGTCCGGCGGCCAGCAACAGCGGTTGCTCATCGCGCGGGCATTGGTGCAGGAACCGCGAATCCTGCTGCTGGACGAGCCGACGTCGGCTGTGGACGTGGCGACACGTTCCACGATCGTCGAGCTCGTGCGGAGGCTTCATGCCGAGCGGCAACTGACCACGCTGTATGTCACGCATGACGTCAACGAAGTCATGCCCTGCGTTGACAAGGTGCTGTACATCAACCGCACCGTGCGGGCGTTTGGCAGTTGCGCGGACGTCCTGAACCGCGAGACTTTGGAGTCGCTGTACGGCAGCCGGGTCGTGTTCGCGGAAGAAGGTGGCCGCCGCTACGTCTTCGTCGGTGACAGACATGCTTGATTTCCTGCACTACGGGTTCATGCAGCGCGCCCTCTTGAGTTCCGTAATCGTCGGCACGACCTGCTCCTTCATCGGGGTCTTCGTTGTACTGCGCGGCATGGCTTTTGCCGGCTCCGGCCTCGCGCACGCGGCTTTCGGCGGCGTGGCCTTGGGATTCCTGCTGGCGATCAACCCGCTCTTCGCGGCGGTGCTCTTCTGCCTCGGCACAGCCGGGCTCATCCAGGTTGCGAGCCGTCGGGCGCAACTGCGGATGGATGCGGCCATTGGCATCTTCTTCGCATTCGCCATGGCGCTGGGCGTGCTCTTCATCGGTCTGATGAAACGCTACGATGCGCGGGTGTACGGGTACTTGTTCGGCAACGTGCTCGGGGTAACTGCCGGTAACCTGATCCTGATGGGTATACTGGGGTTGGTCGTGATCGGGGCAATCGGGCTGCTGTACCGGCAGTTCAAGTTCCTGACATTTGATGAGGACATGGCCGAGGCGAGCGGGTTGCCGACCGGGACACTGGCCGCGGTGTTGCTCGGACTGCTGGCTCTGACCGTTGTCGTGTCACTCAAGACGGTCGGCATTATTCTGGTTGAAGCACTGCTCGTGACGCCGGCTGCGACCGCCTATCAACTGACTCACCGCTACGGGATGATGTTCGTGCTGTCCTGGATCACCGGCATCGTGTCCTGTGTCGTCGGGCTCGTGGTTTCCTACGCTATCGGCATTCCGTCGGGCGCGGCCATCGTGATTGTAGCGACCGTGCTTTTCGCACTCGCCGCTTTCTTCTCGCCCAAACGGCGGAAGTGCAAGATCTGCGGTCACGAGTCGCTTGCGGACACCAGCTGATCCGTCCCCAGAGATTTCCCATGGTCGGCCTTTGCCTGGCTACGTTGTTGTTGTCCCTTCCGACCTTTGCATCGGTAGCGGGGTTTCACGGACGCCGGACCGTGGCAAGGCGTGCTGTCTGGCCGGCTGCGGGGCACTATGGTTGGAGTTCTGCCACTCCGACCAAGACCGCGTCGGTGATGTCGTAAAGGCGGATGACCTTTGCCTGCGACGCGCGGCCGCGTGTGATGCTGTCGAGTAGATGGAGTTCCTCAAAGCCGGTAACGACGAGATGCGTCAATCCGAACCGCTCGATGGGGTCGGCAAGGTTCGCGCCCCACTGGTCGCTGATGAAGAGCGCCCGCTTGTGTGATGTGGAGAGCAGGGCCGGAGCCCAGAACCCGCCTGCAACCGAGCCGTCCGGCAGCGCCCTGTCGAGGTCGCGCGAGCAGTCGTACATGACGTGCGTGCGCGTGCTATGCCAACTGGAATAGAGCCTGATGTCGCTGCGGAGCGCCACCAGCATGAGGGCCGCTGCGAGACCGTACCGCAGCAGTCTGGCTCGGAGCAAGATTCCGCCACGGGTCATCCTGTGTAGTCCCCAGAGTCCGAAGCTTGCGATCAACGCGGCCACCAACGCAGCAACGGCGGCGCCGTTGGTTCCGTCGCGTCTGTGCGCGAGTCGGAACGTCACCTGCGCCGCAAGCGGCCACAGCCACAGGCCGTAGAACAGCGCTCCCGTGAGGTGCGGCCAGGGATGGCCCACTCGGACTTCACTCTCAAGCAGCCGGTCGACAGCGAAGGCGAATCCTGCGATCAGCGGAATGAGGGAGAATAACTCGTAGCGCGGCGGATGATAGTAGACATAGCCCAGTATTCCGACTCCAGCTACAAGGACAAGCGTGGAGAACGCGCCGGTACGGCCTGCGCGCCCGGCAAGGGCTGGCAGCGCCGCGAACCCGAGAGCGCCCAGGACCGGAAGACCGTCGTACAGCCACGACCAACATCCGATTGAGAAAACGTTGAGCAGATAGTCCGGGATGCTCTCCGGATGTCCGCCCTGAAGGCCGACCGAATGCTCCACGACGTACGCGAGGTAGGTCTCACGGTGGGGGATGAATATGACCACGAGCCAGACTGCCACTGGGATGGATGCCCCAAGCAGCCAGAAGAGAGCCTGTCTGGCGATGCCGCTGGGTCCTGCGTGCGTGAGTCTGGTTCCGAGAAGTTCGTAGATGAGAAGAAGGAGCGCTGCTACCAACAGGAAGACCGCCGACACCTTGACGAACAACACAGCGAACAGCGCACACGCGCCGGAAAGCATGGCGGCGGCGCGGTGGGTATTCGCCCGCGCGAGGAGCGCGATCGTCGCGGCAACGAGCAGCAACTGCGTCATCTCGGCCAGCCCGAGTCGGCTGTACATGACTAACTGGAAGGAGAAGGCGGTGGCGACCGCGGCGATTGCACCGGCGCGGCGGCTGACCGATCGGCCGAGGTAGTACATGGCGACGGCTAGGAGGAGCCCGGCCAGCAATGAGGCGATTTTCGGCTGGACGAAGCCGATACCGGCGATCCGGAATACAATCCCGGTGAATAAGTTCAGCCACGGGTAGACAACGTAGGGTGCGTAGTCGTCCATCTGCCAGCGGCCGTAGAGCGCCCAGTTGCGTGCCGAGTAGGCGTTGTGCGCCTCATCGGAGTAGATCGCCGAACTCCAACTCAGGTCTATGGGTGGATCGGCTTTCAGGTCAATCGTGCGGAGCACGGATCCGGAGACGAGCGCCATCACGACGATCGCGACGGTGACGCTCAGCGGGAAGTCAGACGAGCGGCTAGGAGACCGGGCGGTCGAAGGCTGCTTCCGGTTCGGACCGCTAAGCAGCCGGCTTCCGCGGACCACCTACGTGCTACTGCTCCAGCGATTGAGTTCTTCCTGCGCCTTGCGCAGGGATTGGGTCTGTTCTCCCAGCAGTTTCTTCAGGAACTCGCGGCGGCCCAGCAACTCCTGCTGCGCGCGCACACGGCTGGTTATGTCGTAGGCGACATCGAGGATTCCGACAACCGTGCCGGTTGGGTCGAGCAGCGGTTGTTTGTTCAGGTGATACCAGGTGGCATTGGCGCTGGTTCCGTCGGGCAGTGCGATTTCCAGATCCACCGGCTGGCCGCGTTCCATCACCTGACGGTCGTGCGAGGTGATGAGCGCCGAGATCTTGGAGTTGTAGATCTCAAGGTCGGTCTTGCCGATGGCCGAGTCGCCAGCATTCGGACCCATCATCTTCATCGCACCGGGATTGGCCAAGGTGTAGCGGAGGTTGTGGTCCTTGATAGTGACGACTATGCCGGGAGCTTCGAGCAGGGCTTTCAGCTTCGCATCCGCTTCGGCCCAGGCCAGTTCGGCCCGTTTCCGCCGCGACGTATTGCGGATCATTACCAGAATGCCGGTTCCGTGAGGGTAGGCGGAAACGGCAAACCAGCCAGCGTACTTCTCGCGGCCATCCTGATAGAAGCCCTCATGGTACTGGGGCGTGCGTTCCAGCAATGCCTTCCGGTAGACCGGGCCGAAGCCGCTCTTCTCCAGGTCCGGATAGACCTCCCACAGCCGCTTGCCGACCGCCTCAGGCGCTGCTACCCGAGTTTCCTTCTCGGCGCCCGGACTCCAGTCCCTGATGGTCCATTCCTTGTCCATCGTGAATACGCCATCGTCGGTGCTGGTAACCATGGCGGCGATGTTCTTCTCCCGCTCATGCAGCTCGTCCTCGGCCCGGCGCGACTCGCTGATATCGAAGAGCAACAGGTCGAAGACCCGTTTGCCGCCGTACGTGCTGACCGAGCCGTGGGCTGCCATCCAGCGTACGGCATTGGTCGTCATGTGTACAACCCGGAACTGGTAGTCCTCCGGATACGACCCGGCCTTCCGGGCCGACGCCTCGGTCGACTTGACCAGCTCGATGTCTTCGGGGTGAATACGGCTGAAGAAGGCGAGGTTGTCCACGACTATTGTGTCGCGCTTGATCCCCCAGAACTCCTCAACCGCCGGGCTTATGGTGAGTATGTGCCCGTCCTCGGAAAAGCGGGCAATGACATAGCCGCGCGCCGATTCGACGAGAGATCGGTAACGTTCCTCGTTCTCACGCAGTGCCGCCTCCAGCTTGCGGCGCTGGAACTCGATGTCGCGGGCATCGGCGCCCGGCGGGGGGGCATTCTCGGATGAAGACGGGGCA
>CAZSUX010000150.1:0-7019 GCA_964610135.1 uncultured bacterium
CAGACCTTTCTTGATACCCATCAGACGGCAGATTTCGAAGTGCTCGCGGGTCTGCGGCATCACCCCGTCGTCAGCCGCGACTACCAGCACCACAAGGTCGATGGTGCTCGCCCCGGCGAGCATGTGCCGGACGAAACGCTCGTGCCCGGGGACATCGATGACCGTGATATCGGTGCCGAGGAATGCGAACCCGAGGTCAGTAGTCATTCCCCGCTCTTTCTCTTCCTTCAGGCGGTCCGGATCGGTGCCGGTAAGCGCTTTGACCAGCGCCGACTTCCCGTGGTCGATATGCCCCGCGGTCCCGACTACGACGTGCAACTAGCTCTCCCGTCCCTCATTTGTCATTCGCACTTTGTCATTCGTAATTGCCTAGAAGCCTTTCCGGTCACTGCACCCCGGAACCCCGAGCTCGGCCCGGTACTTGGCAACGGTTCGGCGCGAAATGCTGATCTCCTCGAGCTTCAGCTTTGAGCAGATTTCGTCATCGCTCAGCGGATGCTTCTTGTCCTCGGCATCGATGATCGCCTGGATCTTCTGCTTGATGCTGGTACGCGACTTGTCCCCGGCCCCGGCCTTGAAGAAGTAGCTGAACGGGAAGATACCCTGATCGGTCTCAAGGTACTTGCCGGCGATCGCCCGCGATACGGTCGACGCGTGGACCCCGATGATGTCGGCGGCCTGTTTCAGGGTCGCCGTTTTCAGGTGCTGCCTGCCACGCAGGAGGAAATCGTGCTGTTGCTCGATAATCAACTCCACGAGGCGCTTAAGTGTCCGGCGTCGTGACTCTATGCCCTTCAGGAACAGCAGTGCTCTCTGCAATTTCTCCCGCGCAAACTGCACCTGCTCGGACGAGTATTCCTTCGGGCTCTTGAGAATCTCGACATAGCGCTGGGAAAGCCGCAGCCGGGGGAAACGCTCGTCGTTGGCGCTGGCTACCAGCTTGTCGCCCTGCCACACCACCGAGAAGTCGGGCGCCACGTAGTCCGGCGAACCGGGAGCGAAACACCGAGCGGGCCGGGTTTCGAGGTTCAACAACGGCTGCACTGCCCGCCTCACGTCGTCCTCGGTGACCCCGCACAACTTGGCGATCCTGGCGGTCTGCTTCTTCACCAGCAGGTCCCAGTAGTCGGTCAGCAGCTTCCGCTCGAGCGAGGCCGGGTCGGCGCCCGCCAGTTCGAGCTGCACAAGGAACGACTCGCGCCGGTCGTGGCAGGCGATGCCGCCTGGCTCCAGCCGCTGGACCACGTAGAGAATCGACTGGACGATGTCGATGCCGACCTGCTGCTGGGATGCAATCTCCTCCTCCGTCATCGTCAAGAACCCATCGTCGTCCAGCGACTCGATTATGAACTCCGCCACCCGCGCGTCATCCTCGCTCAGCACGCTGCGGAGATGCGGCATCAGGGAATCAACCAGGCTCTGCTTCGGTCCGGCCGCAAGTTCGGCGGCCGAGGTCTGGTCGTCATCCGCGCTCGCGTCCTTGTACATCGCCGGAGACCACCCGTCGTCCGGCATCAGCTCGTTGATTGTGTATTCCTCTCCGGGTCTGGTCTCAATCCGCGTCTCATTGGTATCCGGAGCCGGCGCGTTCTCGGCTGGTAGCGGTGTGGTGGGCAGGGGCTCGGAAATCGAGGCGATCGCTTCGGCCTCGGGTGTGCCCGGGCTGTCGTCCGATTCTTCGAGCGCCGGGTTCTTCTCCATCTCCTCGCGCACCATCTGCTCAAGGTCCAGCGCCGAAACCTGAAGCAGCTTCATCTGCAGGATCAGCTGCGGCGTCAACCGCATCTCGAGCTGCTGCTTCAGGTCGAGTCCGATCCCCATCTTCATATGCGGAATCTCTCGCCCAGATAGACTCGTCGCGCCTTCTCGTCCTTGACTAGGTCATCCGAGGTGCCCGAAAGCAAGACCCGCGCATCGAACATTATGTAGGCCCGGTCAGTGATCTCCAGAGTCTCCCGGACGTTGTGGTCGGTTATCAGAATCCCGAGCCCGTCGTCGCGCAGCTTCCGAATGATGTCCTGGATTTCGGTCCGGACAATCGGGTCGATGCCGGTGAACGGCTCATCCAACAGCAGGAACGAAGGACGGGAGGCGAGTGCACGGGCCAACTCGACCCGTCGCCGCTCGCCGCCGGACAGCGTGCCACCCCGTTGCTTCTTCAGTTGCCCGACGTTGAACTTGGTCAGCAACTCCTCGACCCGGGCAGTCTGCTCGGCCTTCGGCACGCCCAGCATCTCGAGGATCGCCTTCACATTGTCTTCGACCGACAGCTTTCTGAATATCGACGGCTCCTGAGAAAGATACCCCAGACCGAGCCGCGCACGCTTGTAGACCGGCACCCGCGTGATGTCGTGTCCATCCAGGGTAATCGTGCCCTGCTCGGGCCGGATGAACCCGGTTATCATGTGGAAAGTCGTGGTCTTGCCCGCGCCGTTCGGCCCCAGGAGTCCGACGATCTCACCGCGGGCCAGTTCGAGGCTCACGCCGTCAACGACCTTACGCTCTCCGTAGCACTTCACCAGGTCACGGGTCTCCAGCTTCATGGCGATTCCGGCTCCGTGCCCGTGACAATCCCGCTCACCGGTTCCCTTCTCCCGGTCCGTATGAGCTGCCCGGAGCTCAACTCGCTCACCTCGACCCGGTCAATCGCACCGTCCGCGACCCGAAGCTCAATTGCCCTGCCCGCAACCACGATCGAATCCCCGCCCTCGGTCCGATACTCGCCGGTCGCCCGACTGCGGATGGTCACGCGTTCCAACCCGCCGTTCCTGACCTGGAAGGCCATCGTGTCACCGCTCGCCCGGCTCACGCTGTCACGCACCCTCGGCCGACCCAGCGCCAAGCCCGAATCGGGCCCGGAGATGAAATCTATCGTATCGCACTCAAGTTCGGTCGCACCCGATGTCAGCCGAACGTCGCCCTGGGCGTGTGCGCGCGACCCCTTCTCGTACCAGAACATCTGCCGGCTGGTGACCCGGGCCGAGTCCTTGTCCCGTCGCCAGGTCAGAACCGGGCTTGAGTCAACCACCCCGACATCGCGCGCCAGGTCATACGTACCTTTCATGCCGGTCAGCCGGAAGCTGCGGTTGATGTTTTCCAGCACGACTCCGGAATCGGCTCGCACCATCTTCTCTCTGGACTGGTAAAGCAGCTTCGGTGCCCGGATGTCGAGCGACTCCTGACGAACGCGAACATTGCCGAACAACTCGGCCAGCTTGTCGGTGAGATGATACCGGGCGGAATCGGCCCAAATCTGTGCGTCGGGGTTGGTGATGTAGACTGCATCACTGATAAGCGCCAGACCCCTGGCCTCATACATCCGCGCCAGGTTGGCGGTTATCCGGGTATCTCCATCTGTCACCACCACACTGTCGCGGAACACGGTTGCGTCGCCCTGCGGCGAACGCTCGATTGACATGTGCTTCGCGCTGAGCCGAGACGCAATGGCACAAGCGACGCAAAGCACCAGCCCGGCCGCCATGAGTCCCATTCGCTCCAAAGGTCCCATTCTCTCTACCTACTTCCCAGTCTCGAAGTCGTAGTCCGACGTTCCCTGCACCGGGCTCAGGATGTCGATCTTGGTCAACCCGGCGTCCGATACCAGCCCCTTGCCCACGATTCTCCCTTTGGGCGTCTGGATCACGAGGTCAGCGTCAGTCCGTACCAGCCGGCGATGGTTGCTCCAGGCAAGCGAATCGGTTTCGAGCATCGTGCTATCCGAAGTCCGGACGATGACATTGCCGCGAGCAACCAGGTCTTCGTTCTTCGAGTATATGGACCCCTCGTCCGCAACAAGCGTGGAGCTAACCCCACCGACCTCGTCGTAGAACAATACCCGAAGGCCGGTCACATCGACGCGCTGTGCGGGGTCGTACACGTATGCCTTCTGTGCCTCCAGCGTGTATTGCCGCTTGCCGCTGGAACTTTCGTGCAATGTGAATGCGTCGGTTTCCTGGTTTGGCAGTACCGGGTTCGGCCCGCATGCCGGTTTGTCCTTGCAGGCGAGCAACGCCAGGAACGCGAGGGCCAGCAGGTAGCGCACCCCTCTGCTCGATCGGGAATCTGAAATCTGCAATCTGAAATCTACAATCCGCACTGGATCGCCCCCGCCTTGCCCCACCATACCCATTCTTCCGGGTGCTGCCGCACCTGTTCGAGCAGGGCACGCGCTGCCGCCTGCTCGTCTCCCGGAACGTAAACGTCGACTCTCACACGGCCGCGCTGCAGTCGGGCAAATGCCGGCGCCAGCCGACCGCCGCTCCGCGCAGCCAGCTTGAATCCGATATCCGGCATCCTCATCCTGATGCCGTCGTACTCAGCCCAGGTCTGTGTTCCCTGACTCGTGTTGTCCAGCATGAAACCGGTGATGGCCGGCTCCTCGCCGGCCTTTATCGCCTGTCTGACTCCCCTGGCCATGGTCACGCCTCTTGAACGACGCAGGCACGAAAGTTGCCTGTCCAGGACACGGTCCCGTTGCTCTCCGACCGCCAGCGAGACACGGCAGCCGCCGCGACTGAATACCCGTGGTAGATATTCCCACAGGCCGAAGTGAAAAGAAGCCATGGTCGCATGCAATTCTCGTTCCAGTGTCTGATGGCTAAGATTCTCACCATGGACTATCGCTCTGTCAACTAGTGCATAACCTGCCCGGCTGCCCACTTTGGCCATTATTGCCAGGTTCGACCCCAGCCTCCAGCCATTCCGGAGCCAGAACCATCGGCTATCTTTCCCCATGATAATGCGCAGGTTATGCCTGATTTCCCGACGATAGTCCGGCCTCAGCGCCAGATACAACAGGACAATTGTACGGGAGAGGAGTGCTGCCGGGCTACTGGGCAGTGCCCGAACCAGCGCGAGAGCGGCGCCGGGCAAACTCATAGCCGGCCTTGATGAACTCGTGAAATAGCGGATGAGGCCTGAGCGGCCGTGATTTGAACTCTGGGTGGAACTGGGTCGCCACAAAGAAGGGGTGGCCTTTCAGTTCCACGATTTCCACCAACTTCCCGTCCGGCGACTTGCCGGTTGCCAGCAGCCCGCTCTTCTCCAGGATGGGCAGGTACTTGAGGTTGACCTCGTAGCGGTGCCGGTGTCTTTCCCGTATCAACGTAGTGCGGTAGCAGCGTCTGGCAACGCTGCCCTTCCGGATGCGACACGGCCAGGCGCCGAGCCGCATCGTGCCACCCTTGCGCCGGACCCCGCGCTGGCGTGGCATCAAGTAGATGACCGGGTAGGCAGTCCGCGGGTTGAACTCGGTCGAGTTGGCATTCTCCAGCCCGCATTGGTTCCGGGCGGCCTCGATCACCGCCGACTGCAGACCCACGCAGAGGCCGAGGAACGGCAACCGGTGGTCGCGGCAGTACTTCACCGCGCACAGCTTGCCTTCGATGCCGCGCACTCCAAACCCGCCCGGCACGACTATCCCGGACAGGCCGGCCAGCCGCTCATCGACCGTTTCCGCCGTAATCTCCTCTGACTCAACCCAGCGCATCTTCGCGCTCACGCCTGCGACCGAGGCTGCGTGGTGCACCGCCTCGACGACGGACTTGTAGGCGTCGTGCAGCCCCACGTACTTACCGCACAGCCCGATTTCAAGCACTTCGGTTGCGAGGGTATCGCGCTCGATGAAACGTCGCCAAGCGCCAAGGTCAGGCTTGCGGGTCTTCAGGCCAAGCAGCTGGCAGATGTAGCCATCCAGGTTCTGACGGTGGAAGACCAGCGGCACTTTGTAGATATTGTCCACGTCCACGGCTTCGATGACCGCCTCGGGCACCACGTTGCAGAAAAGGGCAATCTTGTCGCGGGCCTCCTGGGGCAGAACAGCCTCGGCCCGGCACATCACGACATCGGGTTGAATCCCGAGGTCGAGCAACTCCCGCACCGAGTGCTGCGTCGGCTTGGTCTTGTATTCCCCGGCGCTCTTGATGTACGGTACCAGGGTTAGATGGACGTAGATGACGTTATCCCGGCCCTCCTCCAGCGCGAACTGGCGTGCCGCCTCAAGGAAAGGCTGACCCTCGATGTCGCCGACCGTGCCGCCGATTTCGGTGATCACCACATCGTGGCCCTTCGCCAGTTTCCGAATCCGGTCCTTTATCTCGCCGGTGATGTGCGGCACGACCTGTATGGTCCGACCGAGGTACGCGCCCTTCCGCTCCCGATCGATTACGGCCGAGTAGACCTGGCCGGCAGTGACATTGTTGTCCTGCGAGAGACGCAGGTCGATGAACCGCTCGTAGTGACCGAGGTCAAGATCGGTCTCTGCCCCGTCGTCGGTTACGAACACCTCCCCGTGCTGGAACGGACTCATCGTACCCGGGTCGACGTTGATGTACGGGTCGAACTTCAGCGGCACGACTTTCAGCCCGCGCGACTTCAGCAGCAGGCCGATGGACGATGTAGCGATACCCTTGCCCAGCGACGAAACCACACCGCCGGTAACGAAGATGTACTTAGCCAAGGCGGAAGTGCTCCAGTGACCGAACCGTTCCGCTCCTGTCACTCGACCACTTGATCACTCGATCTCTTCTCACTATCCTTGTCTTTGCTTGTGCTTCGGCTCGCGCTTGCAGATGACGTACACGACGCCCTTGCGCTTCACGACCACGCAGTGGGCGCAGCGTTTCTTGATCGACGTCCGAACTTTCACATTAGCTCCTTTTCAGTCCATAGCGGCCGACGGAGAGAAGCCCTATTTGAACCGGTAGATGATGCGGCCCCGGGACAGGTCGTACGGCGAGAACTCCACCGTCACCCGGTCACCGGGCAGAATCCGAATCCAGTGCAACCGCATCCGGCCCGAGATATGCGCGATAACCTGGTGTTTGTTGTCCAACTCGACCTTGAAGGTCGCGCTGGGCAACGACTCCAGTATCGTACCCTCGAGCTGTATCAGGTCTTTCTTACTCATTCATCTCCGTTATCCGACCGCTGCCTTTTCTGCTTTTCCATTCGTCACTCGACAATCGTCAATCTCAATTCCCCGTCGGTCCTCTTCGCGCTTCCGTTCCACATTCGACAAT
>CAZSUX010000151.1:0-7003 GCA_964610135.1 uncultured bacterium
GCCCGCTTCGCCTGCCTGATTGACTTGGCAGTGCTGTTGGTCCCGGCCCCGGCAACGACCCTGACCCGGCCGTGTGCTTCTTCGACGACCGCGGCCAGGCTCCGCTCCCACTCGGTAGAGCTCAGGTTCGGTGCTTCGCCGGTCGAGCCGTTGACCAGCAGGCCGCTGACCCGGTTCTTGAGCTGGAACCGGACGTTACTCCGCAGGCCGGCAACGTCCAGCTTGGCCCTCCTGAACGGGGTCACCAGCGCGGTGATGCATCCTGACAAAGACATAGCCGCCTCCTTGAAAGGCCGTTACTGACCGGCAACCGGCTCGGCCGGCTGCGGCTCCGGCCGTTCGATACCCAGGACCCGGTCAACTTCCTCGCCGCTCAGCGACTCGCGCTCAAGCAGCGCCTTGGCCAAAGCGTCCAACTTCTCCCGCCCGGACGTCACGATGTTGCGCGACCGGGTGGACTGCTCGTCTACTATCCGGCGTATCTCGCTGTCAATCGACCGGGCCGTCTCCTCCGAAAAGGTCCGGCGCACGCCCAGCTCCCGGCCGAGGAAGACCTCCTCGCTCGGCGATCCAAACGTAAGCGGCCCGACCGCCTCGCTCATGCCCCACTCGCAGACCATCTTGCGCGCCAGCGTGCTCGCGTTGTCAATGTCGTTGTGCGCGCCGGTCGAAAGGTCGGAGAAGACCAGTTGCTCGGCCGCCCGTCCGGCGAGCATGATCGCCAGTTGGTCGAGGCAGTACGCACGCGAGTAAATGCGCTTGTCGTCGAGCGGCAGCCGCTGGGTCAGACCCAGGGCCTGACCGCGCGGGATGATGGTCACCTTGTGGACCGGGTCGCTGCCGGGAATCATCCGCGACACCAGCGCGTGACCCGCCTCGTGATAGGCAATCCAGCGCTTCTCCGGCTCGCTGATAAGCATGCTCCGGCGCTCAACGCCCATCAGAACCTTGTCCTTCGAGTCCTCGAAATCCTGCATCGTCACTGCGGCCCGCGCCCGCCTTGCGGCGAGCAGCGCCGCCTCGTTTACCATGTTCGCGAGGTCGGCGCCGGAAAAACCCGGGGTGCCGCGCGCCAGCACGTTCAGGTTGACGTCCGGGGACATCGTGATCTTGCGGACGTGGACCTTCAGAATCTCCTCGCGGCCGACCACGTCGGGCCGGTCAACGGTTATCTGCCGGTCGAACCGGCCCGGCCGCAGCAACGCGTGGTCGAGGATGTCGGGTCGGTTGGTCGCGGCCATGATGATGACGCCGTCCTGGGTCTCGAACCCGTCCATTTCGACCAGCAACTGGTTCAGGGTCTGCTCCCGCTCATCGTGCCCGCCACCCATGCCGGCGCCGCGCTGCCTGCCGACCGCGTCAATCTCGTCGATGAAGATGATGCAGGGCGCGTTCCGCTTGCCCTGCTCGAACAGGTCGCGCACGCGGGCCGCACCCACGCCGACGAACATCTCTACGAAATCCGAGCCGGAAATGGAAAGAAACGGCACGCCTGCCTCGCCCGCCACCGCCTTGGCCAGGAGCGTCTTGCCGGTCCCGGTCGCGCCCACCAGCAGCACGCCCTTGGGGATTCTGCCCCCGAGCTTCTGGAACTTGTGCGGCGCCTTCAGGAATGCGATGATTTCCTTCAACTCCTCTTTGGCTTCCTGCACCCCGGCGACGTCGTTGAATGTAACCTTGGGCCGGTCCGAAGCCATCGGCTTGACCCGTGACTTGCCAAACGTGAACGCCCGGTCCTGCCCCGAGGACATCCGCCTCATGAACAGCAGCCAGACGACGAGAATCAGCACCCAGGGCAGGATGCTTAGCAGGATGGTGGTCCACTGTGACGGAGCCCTCGCCACGATCTTCACATCGGCAGCGCGTAACTGCGTAACCAACTGCGGGTCGTCCGGCATGTAGGTCCGGAAGTCCTTGTACTTGACCGTGCCGCGCGGGGTCACGGCTTCGGCCTCCTGCTTGAGCGAGCCGCTCAGGTCGCGCTCGACCATTGTCACGGCGTCGACGTTGCCGGCCTGCAACTGCGTGGTGAAATCGGAATAGTCGATAGCGACGCGACTTCCCCGCCTGCCGGCGAAGAAGTTCCACGCCGCCCATGCCGCAAGGAACACGAGCAGCCACACGGCCAGCGGCCCGATGACCCGTTTGCGCTGGGTCTTGTCAGGCATCATTCAGAATCTCCTTAGTATGTTCGAACTCGATCATTCCCCGGCGCCGGTGCGCCCGCACGCCGCGGGTCAAAGTCAGTTTGCCGCCTGTATCGCGATTGCAGAACTCAATGACTCCTTCCACGGCCTGCGAATCCAGCTCGGGCAGTACCAGTTTCAGAACCCGTCGCTTCAGAATGTGATTATAATCCTTGAACTTAAGTATGTCAATCCGCACCCGGCCCTTGCTCAACTGCACCACATCGTGGGCCGCAGCTCCTGCCAGTCCGTCCAAGAAATCCCCCTCCGCGGCCAGCAACTGCGCTGCCCTGCGGGCATTGGCGACTGCGTTTGCGTTCAGCTTGACCAGTACCGGCACGACCTCGCGCCGGAGCAGGTTCCGCCGGTAACTCACATCCGCGTTCGACTCGTCCTCGACCCACCCAATACCCCGCGCCCGCAGGTGTTGCTCAAGCTGCCCGCGCTCGATGTCAATCAAGGGCCGGACGAACGTGATCCTTGTCCGAGCCCTTGGTGCCTTTGTGCCTTTGTGGTTGGAATCCGAGGTTCTACGGGCCGGAATCCCGGCCAGTCCGCGCGGCCCGGCCCCGCGCGCAGCGTTCAGAAGCATCGTCTCAAGGTTGTCGTTGGCCGTGTGGCCCAGCGCAACAACATCGCACTTCAGCTTCAGCGCTACACGCTCCAGGTGCCGGTAGCGCAATTCGCGCCCGGCCTCTTCAATGCCCAGCCCATGTTTCTTCGCATGCCCGGCCACGTCGGCACGAGCGACAACCAGCTCGACCCGCCAGTCACGACACAGATTCCTGACAAAGCGCTCATCCCGCGCCGCTGCTCCGCGCAGGCCGTGGTTAAGGTGGAAGGCGGCCAGCCTGAGCTTGAGCTTGGGCTGAGCCAGCCGTAGCAGGTCAAGCAGGCAGACCGAATCGGCCCCGCCCGACACCGCGGCCAGCACGCTGGAACCTTCGGGCAGCAGACCGTGTGCCTTCACGGTCGCGAAAAACCGACCCGGAACCGACAACTTCCCGGCGCTCATGCCTTGGGGGACTTAGGGACATGACCGAAATCCTCCGGGGATTTCGGATCGTGTCCCGAACGGGAATGCCGGCTATTCCCAGGACCTTTTCCAGCTCTCCTGTCGAACTCAGCCAGGGCCTTGCCCACAACGTCCGCGGCAAAGTCGATGTCCTTCTCCGTCGCGACCAGCGGCGGCCTCACCGCAATCGCGCGGGACATGACCGAATCCTTCGAGGATTCGGATCGTGTCCCAAGCGGGCCGACAACGTGCAGCAGTAGCCCGAGTTCGCGGCACTTCTGAACCAGTCCTTCGGCAACGTCCTTGCGCTTGCGAAACACGATGGTCCGCACCAACCCGACGCCCCAGAGCTCCGGCGCAAGCTTCGGGCTGGAGAGAGCACCGAACCGCTTCTCAAGGTACACTGCCAGCTTCCGGCCCTGCTCCAGCAGCCCGGCCTCAAGCAGACGGATTGTCTCCAGCGCGAGTGCGCTGCCAACCGGGTTCCCGGCAGTCGCGCACTTCCAGCGGAGAGTGGAACTCCTGGTCACGCAAGAGCCGAACGGGAAACCTGCAGCCCAACCCCGGCCAAGCACATAGATGTCCGGCCTCACCTCTGCTAGCTCGATGGCAAGCATCCGACCTGTTGCCCCGGGCGCGATACCGGCCTCATCGTCAATCAGCAGCGCCCCTGCCGCGTCGCACGCCTGCCTCGCATGCTTGATACGCCCATCCAGTGGGTGCGCCACCACCGCGGCAACATCCTTGCCGAAAGCGGGTTTCTCCTCGGAACACTGGGACAGATAGGTCACATTGGACCTATGTGTCTCGTTCCTCGCCAGCTCAATCGCCCGCGCCAGCGCCTCGCGGGCCGACTCGCAGATGAGCACCCGGCGGTTCATCCCGCCCGGCACCAACTCCGCCAGCTTGTGCATGAGTTCGACCTCAGACCACCACACAACGCCGTCTGCCCCCGGCGCCGCGCGGGACATGACCGAATCCTCCGAGGATTCGGATCGTGTCCCAAGCGTGTAACCAAGCGGCAATCTTCCCCCGTTCGCGAAGTCCAGAAGTCGCCTGCCTTCATTGTCCTCCAGCCACGCACCTTCGCCTTTCTCCGCAAAGACCGGCTCCGGCGCCTCAGGCCCTTCCGGTCCGTAGCGCCGATACCACTGGCGCGGCTCATCATTCTTCATTGTCAGGGAATCATAGGCTGCGGTGCAGCCAAGTCAAACGCCCGCGCCCGAAGGCGCAGGCTATCGGGTAATGACGACCTTGCGGACAGCTTGAGCTTGAGCTTCCCGCACGAAGTAGATGCCCGGACTCAGCCGACTCACGTCATTCGCACCAGGGCGCAGGCCGAGAACCTCGCGGCCGGCAGCATCCAGCAACCAACTTACAGCCTGCGGCTTGAGGCTTGAGGCTTCCGGCAGCAACAGCACGTTCCGGATTACTGAGGCCGTCAGCCGTGAGTCGAAGGCCATTGGCTGTCCCTGCTCCTCGCCCTGCCCCGCGACGTCAACGCCGTGAGCTAGGAAGACGCCCTCGCTTGTGGTGTAGGCAATGGTAGGCTGTGAGTTCTCGCCGATGATGAGGCTGAGAGCCGTGACACCTTCAGTCTGCAGGTCAAAGATGTGCCAGACCCCGGCATCGAGGTATCGGTACAGGAGCCCGCCTGCACTCGGCACGTAGGCTATCTGCGGCCGGTCCAGCGAGTCGAACTTGACCGCAGTTCGCTCCACATTGGTCGTATCAATCGTCGCTTGGTCAAGGCACAATCCCGTGGGATAGTAGTAGTAGCATGAGTGCACCGAGGACCGTGTGTCAATGCAGCCAGACGTACCCCAAATCCCGACCTGCGACCCCCCTGTGATCTGAACGAGACTCAATTCGGAATCACGTACCTGGAAGCTCCAGAGACTAATGTTGTAGGCGTACGTGGGCGGCCAGTGAGAGGAGTATGTGAAAAGACCCCAGACCACACCATCATCCCTCGACCCAAGAGCATGGCAGCCGAAGCCGTTGTCCCACCCGGAGGATCCCGTCAAGAGCGTAAAGGTCACCCATGCCGTGTCCCGCAGACGCGCCGGCATGAACGTGTCGCCGAGCTAGACACAGATCGCCGCAGCTCCGGCTGTATCCAGCATGGTCGGGCTGCCCGAGTATGCGTAGAAGGGCGTCTGGATGTCAGTCCAACCGGTATCGGTCTTGAGAGCATACCAGTAGTAGTAGTCGGTGCTCAAGTATGACACGCCGATATTCCCGCTTCGGTCAATATCGAAGGCCTGGGTTCCGGACCGTGTGGGACGCCACTGCGGCAGGTCTTCATAGGATCAGACTGAGTCCTTCGAAGCCAGCCTGATGACCCCGGACGTGTCGCTGTAGCAGAGGAAGAGACGGCCATCGGGATGCCAGCGCATATCAACAGCAGCTCCCCAGCCAGCAGAGTCCACCTTCTCGACGTCCCAGTGCTGGGCGAGGACCGCTGCAGCAAGCGCCGCTATGAGCGCGATGGATTTCACCGTTTCCTCGGCACTATCCTACGCCAGACTTCCCTTTTGTCAAGCCGACGAAATGGGGCTGGAAGGCCCAATTGCCCGCTTTGGAATGACCGAAATTGCCTAAACGACTGAATCTCAGCCTGTTAGATGCTACAAAGGCTGCCAGAATCGACGCCCTGCGAGTCACCTTGGGAACCGTTCCCGGGACGGTTCCCAGGGTGGTTCCGGAAGGGATATAGGAACCGGATTCCAAGGCGATTCTGAGGCCGGTTTGTGCTACGAATCCGACCGCGACTTGGCAAACCTATCTCGGAGGCAGTGACAGGGTCACGGGCACGCTCACCCCGACTATCAGGTGCAGGGCGAAGCGCGAAACCTCTTCCATCTCGGTTTGCCGAACGACTCGCAGACGGACTTGGACGGGGATTCGTAAGATGAATCTGAGCGCCTCTCTCAGGTCTCCTTTGCCGCAGACTGTCGGTTGTCCCGACGCTACCAGAAACGGCGCTTGGCTCTTGAAGGCCCGAGCAGCTTGAGGACTTCTCCGGCCAGGTAGAAGGAACCAGCAACCACGATGGGAAGCGATGAACGATGAACGATGCGCTGTCTGACAGGGACCGCTGCGGTCAACGATGAACTCCGGGCAACGGACAGCGCGGCCGGGACGGAGCTTGCGGTGACGAAGCTAATGTCAAGGCGCGAGAAGATGCGCTTGAGTTCGACCAGCGGCATGGCGCGCGGCGAGTCGGGCTGGACCAGAATCGCCTGCTCCACGAAAGGCGCGAGCGGAGCGACCGTCTCAGCCACAAGCTTCCCCGAAAGCGAACCGTAGACAAGAATGATCTTCGGCGTGGGACGAGAGACGGACCGCAGGAACGGAAGGTGGTCGCGGAGGACATTCGCGAGCGCGCGGCCGGACTCGGGATTGTGGCAGGAATCAACAATGGTCAGCGGCCTCCGCCGGACGACCTGGCACCGTGCTGGAATCGTTGCCGTCCCCATACCACGCGCAACACGCTTGAACT
The DNA here is from genome assembly GCA_964610135.1 of uncultured bacterium. Lineage (GTDB taxonomy): Bacteria > Hydrothermota > Tepidihabitantia > Tepidihabitantales > Tepidihabitantaceae > UBA2258. The sequence continues at coordinate 6,707 of CAZSUX010000151.1, forward strand.
TGATGCGGCGGTCATACATCGAGAGCTCGTTGAGCACGGCCAACGCAGTCTTGCAGTTCTCGGCCTGATGCTGGCCGAGCAAAGGCAGGTGAACGACGCCTGCTCCCAACCGCGCGCGGGCGCCGAACTCCAGACCGTCTGCGACGGGTTGGACGGATGGGACGGACACGACAGACCCGGCCTGAACCAGCCGCGCCCCGATCTCGCGCGCTTTGCGCTTGAGCGCCGCGAGCGCCTCGGGTTCCTGCTCACCGATGACAACCGGCGTGCTCTTGCGCATGATGCCCGCCTTCTCCC
>CAZSUX010000152.1:0-6956 GCA_964610135.1 uncultured bacterium
TCTCGCCAGTCCATGCTCCGCACCCGCCTTCCGCGCAGACGCTCGGGCGACTCCACAAGAACGCCCCAGGGGCCGCACGCGCCCCCGCCGGTCCGTTCGGAACACGTCATGGGCATAAGCATCTTGTACACCGCGCGCCCGGCCAGCGACTCGGAGACTCGGCCGAGCAGGGCCAGATTCGACGAGCCGGTCAGAAGGAACTGCCCCGCCACGCGCTTACGGTCAACCCGCCGCTTAATCGCCAGCAGCAATCCCGGGCTGCGCTGCACTTCATCAATGGTCAGCGGAGCCTTGGCGTCCAGGAGCGTGTCCGGCTCACGCTCGGCCCGGTCGGCCATCTCCATATCGTCAAGACTCACGTATACGCGGCCCTCGCCGAGAATGTCGCGCGCCAGCGTCGTCTTGCCGGTCTGGCGCGCACCGGTCAGCACCACAACCGGCGCACGCGACAACGCACGCCGCAGGGCGGGAGCAAGACAGCGCCTAAGTACCTTTTGACGATTATTCATGCCATGAATGATAACTATACCACGGTCCGATGCAAGCCCCAGCCGTTGCCCTGAAACCCGAGCACTTCTCCGCCCGTTCCCGACTCCTCACTCCTCATCCCTCGTTCCTCCGCCGTCGTTACCGCTCCAACAGCACAACTTCGCTGTAGCTCTCCCTCTCCCTCTGGGAGAAGGGCAGGGTGAGGGTATCGCCGTCAGGCGATATCTCCGGCCCGTGCTTCACGGCCCAACCCAACTCGGTCAGCCAGGTCTGGGCGGATTCCTCCACGTCGGACTCCGAGAAACGACTAGTCAATGAATGAGCTTCCCCCAGCAACACAGAACCGACGCCAGCCTCGTCGATACGCCAACCAGTCAGACCTCACTTCGTCGTACCCATGCAGGCTGCATGCAGCCGCCGCACGAAGGCCTCTGCGTATTTGACGTCCTCCAGCAGCAGCGGCTTGTTGAGCACTGCATCAAGCAGTGCCTTTGCTCTCTTTGTGTCCTCAGGCATGATGCATCTCATTCCGCCATCTCTTGTCGCTATGAGATTAGGGTCAGCCGCATGAACGGCCGCAATCATTCGGTCGGAATAGAAACGCTCAACACCGCGGAACGAGCTATGAAGCGTGGGGTTAGCCTCTGTCTCATCCCACGCCATGACACCAAATGGGTCATCTGCGGAGAACGACCTCTGGAATTCAGGTATCTTTGCCTTGGCGTCCCAGTCGAGCACGACGACGACAGGCGCCGTCTTGTACCGCGCCTTGATATCGTCGGCGTATCCCCGGGTGAAGTCAAGCAGCATCTGAACGCCGCCTTTCTCGGGCCTGCCGGTAATGTCCTCCAGACACGCCACCCTGTACTCATGGTCGAGACCAAGAAGCCTCAGGCACTCCAGTATGAAGGCGCGATCGCGTTTGCCCTCAACCAGTGCGACGGCATCGAGAGGATAGTAGAGTATCGGATTGACCCAGTGCGAAACGCCGAAGCGGGCGCACTTCCTCAGCAACTCCTTGTGCTCACACAACTGGGCCTTGGACGCGGAGAGGACCCTCTTTCCCACTTGCGTCTCACCCTTCTCAACGTAGTAGCCTTTGTCCGCATACTGGACCATCTGGTCTGAATGCGTTGTGCAGACTATCTGCAGTCTACCAGATTTCGCCTTTGTGATGCGCGCAAGAAATCGCGCCAACTGGGCCTCAAGCGCTCGGTTCAGCGACGACTCTGGTTCCTCAACGGCCCAGATAGCAGCCTGTTTCCAGCCGAACCTCTGCGAGTAGTCTCTGTCTATCAGATAAAGCGTCAGGAACATGAGGAAGCTCTGCATCCCGGCGCCCTGCTCTGCGTCGTCAAGTTCGGATCCTTCTTCGCTGAGTCGATAGCCAAAGCGGAAGGCGAGGTCCGCAAGGGAACGGGCCGTTGCCAGCCTGACCTTCTGCACGTCTGGTGACACTCGCTTCACCTCGCCGCTTATGTCCTCTGACAGTGCCTCGGCGGTGGCTTGAATCTTCTCGAATATCCCGGCAGTTTGCTTCTTGTAGCGGGCGAGGCGTCGTATCAGGACGTCTCGGAGCGCCTGTTGCTCGCGTTGAATGACATCCGTCGGTATCACTCGGTTCGGCACGTATCGAAACGAGATGCGGGCAAGAAAGGCCTCGATTCTATTCAGATCTTGGTATTCCCGCGGCTCATGTTCGTCGTTGAGAAAGAGCGTGGGCCACGCTTCGTCTCTAGTCCACGCCTTCGTGATAGTGAACTCCCTCCCCAGAAGGTCAGCCACGTCCTGCTGTTTCTGCCTGAACTTGAAGGATGGTGGCAGCGAGAAGCCGACGCTGATGGCAATGTGCTTCTGCAGCTTCCTGACGCCAAGCTCCGGCCGGTAATAGTCCCTAGCGAATTCAAAGGGAACCCCTGGCTCTACGGCGCCCGTGAAGAACAAATTGAGGGCCCTGAGGAAGTTGGACTTCCCAGAGTTGTTCAATCCGGCCAGCGCCGACAGGTTTCCTAGGTTCTCTAGCGTCGCGTCCCGCAACGAGCGGAAATGGTCCACATTGACTCTGGTAATCAGCTGCATGTTTCTCCCCGTCTACTGCGATGAGCTACGACCTCTCGTTCACCTACTTCGGCGCGAACGGTGGAGTTCTGGCTTCGACGATTGCCACACCGTTCGCATTCGCCTGCCCCCATCGGCTGCGCGTCTCTAGGGGTCCCGCGCTTTCCGCCGCCGAGCTCTAACCGCCACTTCAGGAACTCGGCGAACAACTGCGGTTGCTCGTCCTCGCGAAGGTACTTGATTCCCTGAGTTGCTGGCAGGCATTGCACGAACTGCTTGGGCAAGGCCACGGCATTCCGCCCGAAGTACACGAAGTCCTTGCCAATGAATACGCGGTCCCCGTGTGTGTCCTGCTGTCGATGCTTCGCGTCTCGGTGGTACCGCGCGTTGGGATCTTGCCTGTACTGGCCATCTTTGTCCTTGAAGTAGACGTTGTCACCGTCAGGGTATTGCTTGGTCGGCTTCTTGGCCCGGAAGCGTGTATCCTTGCGGTAGCCATCGAGAGTCAGAACTTGGTCTACCTTCATTGTGTAGACAATGCGCGGCGGCAGTCCACTTCTGAAGCACCCGGCGATGTAGTCGCCTGCGGTCAATGTGCTGCGTTGGTGATTCGGCGTACAGACTGCCAGCGTGCAGACGCCGTGGTCAGGGTTGGGCGCGAACCCATCATCCACGGTTACGATGTAGAAGCATGCCCTGCGCCCCTGCCACTCCATCAGTTATTCTTCCTCACCAGTTCCGGCTTCTGGCGCTTGAACCAGGCGTAGAACCGCTTCGGGTCAGTGAACGCCGGTAGGGCTCCGCTTCGCTGGATGAACCCATCCTTCACACCGAGGCCGCCCCATTCTTTGAGCAGGTCCTTGCGGACGCGATACGATCTGTCGCGGAACTCGCCAATCGGGATACAGCGACTGAGCCGACCCGACGCCCGTGGCTGTGCGCGGACAACGATGTCATCGTCTGCGCTGTAGCGCCGAGTGTGTGCGTTCTCGTGCCAGCGGGACTTCGGCACGTCTTTCACGTACACGAACTCGTCGATTACGTAGAACCCGATGAGTGCGTATACCAAGTTATCCCGAGTCTGGCTGGTCGGGGCAAGCCCGGCGTAGAATGCCAGAAAGTCGCCGCGCCCCATTTCGAGGATCGGCTTGGACCGAGGCCAGCCGTCGCCATAGGTCAACTCGGAGAAGTCCGGGTCGAGGTGCGTGCACTCACCGTGCAGCCAGCTCGGCAGCTGCAGGCCCATCCCCTTGAGTGCGGGCGCGCATTCGCCGCAGTAACGGGCCAAGTTTCGGCGAACGGAATCGCGGTCATCCGGTATTGGCACATACACAAATCGTCCTGTTGTGGGGTCTACCGGCCCGTTCCAATGACCATACGCCTGGTCTACACCGACTCGAACTAGCAGGCCTTTCATGCGGTCCCCACTTCCCCGCTCATCAGCTTCGGCAGGAGCGCGTCGCGGATGGCGGCGAGGGTACGGGATTCCCATTGGTTGTTGAGCACGCGTAGCAGGTACGGTGCCACGGAGACGTCGAACTGCTTCGTCATCTCCGGCGGCGGAACGACGACTTCAATCTCTCTGAACGTATCGCGGGTTATGGTATCGAACACGGCGCCGTGCGTCATCTGCTGCAGTCCTGCGACTGCACTTCTGATGGCGAAGTAGGTAAAGAAGCCACCGCGACCGTCGGCGCCGTTCACGCCATAGCAGGACTGGTTCATCGCCATCTCTAGGCCCGTCAGCGCGCACCGCCCTACCGTACCACGCGCGCTGATGATCGTAGTGAACTTGGGAAGAAGGCGGGTCGACGATTCCGACAGACCCTTAGCTGTGATTCTGCGCTCGGTCTCGATGACGAATACGTCGCTGTCCGTCGGCGCGTCCTCAACCGAGTACCACGGGATGTCACCACCCCAGAATCCAGGCTCTGTGGTCCTCGGCGTCCCGCCCCCCGTCAGCGTGACAGCGTCGAACAACTTCCCAGCCTTCCACCCCCGCGGGATCCTGCCGAGCGGTGAGTCAACCATGCCCTTGTCACGGAAGGGTTCGAAGTCCACGAACCATGACTTGAAGATGGCCCGCGCCATCTGCTCCAGCGTCTCGTTTATCTTCCGGTTCAGCCCAATCTTGTCATCCAGCGCACCGAGAATGCGGGCAATGGAACGTTGGACGGGAAGAGGTGGGAGCGGCACGCTCAGCTTCATCAAGTCGCGGCCGGTGATTCCGGCTACTGCGACCTGGCGTCGGATGGTATCCAGCAAGTGGTGCCCGAGAGGAGAGGAGAACATGTAGTATAGGTACCAGCTGTCGGCAACCTTTGCGTCCGGCCGTGCCCGTATGATTGATGACTCGAAAACGGTGGGCTCAGAAACGTGCTGCACGATGCTGCACTTGCCTGCGCCCTCGGCAACCAGCGAACGGCGGGCGAACAAAAGGTCGCCGCGGCGAAGAGCGGCTACGTCGAGTTCAGCGTCTGTGACGCGGATGCGTTTCATCTTCACATCGCCGAGGCGCGGGTTGGCGAACAACTCGCCCATGTTGACTACCTTGGCACCTGACCCATGGTGCTCTGCGCTCTTGTAGATGCCGTTGCGCGTTCCTCCATCCAAGAGTGACCCAAACTCCACTTCCCGCCACTCGCTCGGCATGGTCAGTCCTTGAGGAAAGAGTGAAGAGAGAAGAGTGAAGAGTAAGGATGGCTCACGGTTTGCGGCTGCGGCGTCTGCCGGCGGGCTTGTCGCGGGCGATAAAACCAGAGTTGGAGCCGGTTCGGTCGTCGTCCGGGCCGAGACCGATGCGGCGCTTCTTCGGCTCCGGCGCGGGCGGCTGCATGAGTTTGCGGATAGCGTCGAAGACGACTTTGAACTGGACATCGTACTTCTTCTCCAGTTCATCCATACGGCGGGCGAGGCCGGCATTCTCGGCCAGGATGCGCCGCAGGCGGACGAATGTCCGCATTATCTCGACGTTGACCTGCACCGCCCGGTTGCTGCGCAGTACGCTGGAGAGCATCGCCACTCCCTGCTCGGTGAAGGCGTACGGTGTAGCTCTTCGTGCTCCGCCCCAACTTGAAGTGCCAGTTTGTGACTTCAAGATACGAAACTCGTCTCGGGTAAGCTGGAACATGAAGTCGTCGGGGAACCGCTCGACGTTGCGCTTCACAGCCCGGACGAGGACCTTCGGTTCGACCCCATAGAGTACGGCCAGGTCTGTACTGAGCATCACCCTATGGCCTCGAATCACCAGTATGGCCTGTTCTATTCGTCGGGCCGGCATCAGTTGACCACTTGAAGTGCCATTTTGGCACTTCAAGTCGGCAGGATTACGCTCCATATCCAAGTCCCTTCAGGTTCTTCCTAATCTCCTTCTCCAACTTGGCACTCTCGGCAAACTGGGAATCGAGTTCCTTTGTCAGCCGCGCCATCTTGTCGGCGAAGGGCTCGGAGTCCTCGGCTTGCGGTTCCGCGCCAACGTAGCGGCCGGGCGTGAGGATATGGCCGTGGCCGCGGATTTCCTCAAGCTTCGCGCCTTTGCAGAAGCCCGGCACGTCCGCGTACTTGCCCGCGCCCTTCTCGCCGCGCCAGGCATGGTAGGTGCTGGCCACCTTCTCGATGTCTTCCGGCATCAGTTCGAGATGCGTGCGGTCTACCATCGTGCCGATTTTCCGGGCATCTATGAACAGGGTCTCGCCGCGACGGTCACGCAAAGCAGGGACAGTCCCGTCTCCGCTCGTTCCTCGCTTCGCTTGGTACAGTCCCTGTTTTGCACGGGTCACGAACCAGAGGCAGACCGGGATCTGGGTGGAGTAGAAGAGCTGGCCGGGCAGGGCAATCATGCAGTCAACGAGGTCCGCCTCAATGATGTTCTTGCGGATTTCGCCTTCACCCGACTGGTTCGATGACATCGAGCCGTTGGCCAGCACGAACCCGGCCGAACCGTTGGGCGCGAGGTGGTGGATGAAATGCTGGACCCACGCGAAGTTGGCGTTGCCGTCGGGTGGCACGCCATACTTCCAGCGCTTGTCGTCTTTGAGCCGGTCTCCGCCCCAGTCTGAATCGTTGAACGGCGGGTTGGCGAGCACGAAGTCGGCCCGCAGGTCTTTGTGGACGTCGTTGTGGAACGAGCCTTCGTTGTTCCACGCGATGTTGCCTTCGATGCCGCGGATGGCGAGGTTCATCACGCAGAGCCGGTACGTGGTCTGGTTCCGCTCCTGGCCGTACACCGAGATGTCGCCGATGCTGCCGCCGTGCTCCTGCACGAACCGCTCGCTCTGGACGAACATCCCGCCCGAGCCGCAGCAGGGGTCATAGACGCGGCCTTTGAACGGTTCGAGCATCGCGACCAAGAGGCGCACGACGCAGCGCGGTGTGTAGAACTGACCGCCCTTCTTGCCTTCGGCGCTGGC
>CAZSUX010000153.1:0-6945 GCA_964610135.1 uncultured bacterium
GGACGCGAGGATAGTCGCCGCGACCAACAAAGACCTGCAAGAACTCATCAAACAGAACCTCTACCGGGATGACCTCTACCACCGCCTGAATGTCGTGACCATCGAGGTCCCGCCGCTGCGGGAACGGACGACGGACATCGAACTGCTCACCAACTACTTCCTTGACCATTTCTGCTCGGACTATGGCCGGATCGTTGGCTTCGCTCCCGAAAGCTGGCTGGCGTTGAAGGAATACCCGTGGCCCGGCAATATCCGCGAGCTGCGTAACCTCATCGAGCGCGTAGTCATCCTGGCAGAAACGAACCCGGTCGAGGCCGAGGAATTGCGCTCGTTTCTCGGCGCCGAGGCCAAAATCCCCACTGACGGAACTCTCAAGGTGGCCCTGGAGCGCGCCGAGCGCGAGACCGTCGAGAAAGTGATGGCGCAGACCAGTAACAACGTCGCCGAGGCGGCCGCCATACTGGGTATTGTGCGTCCCAGCCTCTACCGTATCATGAAACGCTACGGAATCGCTTCTCCAAGCCGGGCCCAGACCAAAGACTAGTCCTCCTCACACCTGCGCCGGCCCTGTCTCCCGCGGGAGACGCCGAGTCTCCCAAAGGAAACAAGACAATCCAATGTGACATTCTTCCGATGCCGGAACGCAGCACGGCATCCAGCCGGCTGCGGGCATAACTGACTGAGCGGCGTTCCCGGCACAGCGTGGACACGGGGGCGGCCGCTCCAACTACCCTTCTGGCATGATTGGTGCAACGTTGTATGCGGAATCCAAAATGGCTGGTCATTCCGATAGTCATATTGCTGCCGATCGGAAATGCGGTGGCACAGTGTTGAAGTCGCGGGGAGAACGACGAGATTGAAAGACCTGTTGGCCGGGGCCACCCGGGCCTTGCTTGTCCAGCCGCGGTTCTCCATACGGAGCTTCTGGAACTACGCCGAAACGTGCCGGCTGACCGGCGCAAGGTATTCATCTCCGCCGCTGGGGCTGATGACCGTCGCCTCGCTGCTTCCTCAACGCTGGCAGTTGAGGCTCGTCGACGAGAACGTCAGACCCCTTGCCCGCAGCGACCTAGACTGGGCGGACATCGTGCTCACCGGCGGCATGCTGCCCCAGCAGGCGGCCACGCTCGCGGTCACGGAGAGGGCGCACGCAGCAGGCAAGCCGGTCGTGCTGGGCGGACCCGACCCTTCCCAGCAGCCGGGCACCTATCGGGACGCCGACTTCCTGGTTGCCGGTGAAGGTGAAATCACCATACCTTTGTTCCTCGCCGACCTCGGCCGGCACGCCAGGTCGGGCAGCTACCGCTCTTCCGAACGGGCGGACATGAGCCGGGCCGTGGTGCCCCGGTTCGACCTCGTGAATTTCCGGGACTACCTGGAGGTAAACGTCCAGTTCTCGCGCGGGTGTCCTTTCAACTGCGAGTTCTGCGACGTCATCGAGCTGTTCGGCCGCCGCCCCCGAACCAAGGAAACCGGGCAGGTTCTCACCGAACTCCAGCGGCTGTACGATCTCGGGTACCGCGGTCACGTTGACTTCGTCGACGACAATCTCATCGGCAACAAGTCGAAGACGCGGGACCTGCTAGCCGCAGTCGCCGAGTGGAACCGTTGGCACAAATACCCCTTCTTCTTCAGCACCGAGGCGTCCATCAACCTCGCCCGGGACACCGAGTTGTTAAGCCTGATGCGGGATTGCGACTTCCGGTACGTCTTCGTGGGTATTGAAAGCCCGGACTACCGGGCGCTGGCCAGGGCCGGGAAGATCCAGAACCTGAACGTCTCGGCCCCGGATGCCGTGAGGACCATCGCTTCCTACGGCATCATGGTCCACGGCGGTTTCATCCTGGGAATGGACGGCGAGCCACCCGACATCGCGCGCAATCTCATTGAGTTGATTGACGATGCCGGCATCTGCATGGCCATGGTGGGCACGCTCTACGCTCTTCCGAACACGCAGCTCGAGCGACGACTGCAGCGGGAGGGCCGGCTCTTCCGTCGAACGGCAGTCGATCCGGCTGGAGCCATAGACCAGATTACCAGCGGCTTGAACTTCGTCACCGAGAGGCCGCGCGCCGACGTGCTCGGCGATCAGGCAGCCGTGCTGCGGCACATCTACGATCCTGCACAGTTCTACAGAACCCTCATTAAAGTAGCGACCCGACTGAAGCCGGCGCATAAACACCGCGCCGGGCTCAGGGAGGCATTGAAGCTGGCTCTGGGATTTGTCAGGCTCTCGGCCAAGGCCGGGCTCAACCGGCAGACCGGCCTGCTCTACTGGAAGGCATTACTGCGGGTGCTCGTCAATAACCCTGCCGCGATTGACGTGGTAGCCAACATGGCGGCGATCTACCTCCACTTCGCCAGGCAATCACGCTACGTGGTCAGTGCGCTCGACGCAGCGGCGGAGCGCATTCGACCGACCTGCGAGGAACGCCGCACGGCGCCGATGACCGTAGGCACGACCCCGGCCGACGCCGGCACAAGCGCCCCCGACGGCACCGGTTTCCGCCGCGCTCGACCGGCGAGACGAGTTCGTCATCCTCGGCCGGTTGTAGCAGCAAACGCGGCAGTCGGCGCGGACGGTCCATTATCGAGTGACGGGCTGAAGGCAGACAACCATGCTGAAATCTGCGGATAGTCATGACCGGAAAGGCCGCGCCGGCGGCGGCAGACACGGTCGCTCCCGAGAGACGACCCACACGCCTGGGCAGGCGGATGGTGACCGCGAGTCAATCCCGGCCGGCGCGCGGCGTTTATGGCTGGTCCCGATCAACCCTGACGCACCGCACGGCGACATAGAGAGGGTGGGATCGGGAAACTCGCGCTCAGGGTGACGGAACTGGCAGCACACGACATGGCAAGAAAGGCAAAGAAGCGAACGCTGAAGGGAACATTGGGAATCGCCGAGCGCGAGGCCGTCGAACAAGCAATGGCGCAGACGCAGAACAACGTTGCCAAGGCTGCCGCTTTGCTGGGTATCGCGCGTCCCAGCGTCTACCGAATAATGAAGCGCCACGGAATTGCGTCTCCGACTCGCACGCAGATCAAATACTAGGCCCCGTACAACGCCGCGACTTGTCTCCTTTGGGAGAATGGCTGTCTCCCCATGGAGACAACACCGGCTATGGCGCTGCTGTCACCGCCTCGGGACGCTACCCGCCGCGACCTTGGCACACATCCTGCTATAACAACAGCGGGTTACACGAAACCTCAAGGAAACGACAACCTGCGTTGCCAAAGCCTCCGGCAACCAAGGCACCCCACAGCCGGTTGTCGTGACGGTTGCGGAAAGCGGGCGCGCCCGGACCCGCAGCCGACATCGGTCGGAAGCTGCCGGGATTGCCCACCAGTCCCCCATTTCTCGGCAGCTACCGACCGCAGGTCCGAACCGAACCAGCACGCCAGGTCATGAGCAGCAAAGGAAAAGAAGGGAAATGAAGATAAACAAGACCACTGAAAAGCAGGCCGGCATCCTCTACAGCCCTGCCACCGGCATGATGGTAATGGAGTTCGCCGACCGGGGCCGCTACATCTATCACGATGTGCCCAAGAGTGTCTATGACGTCCTCAGGTGCGCGCCCGCTCACGTGCATGCCCAGTTCGTCAACAACGCCGAACACAACTACTCAATCATCGATGGCGTAGAAGCGTACTGAGGCATCACGACCTCCTGTCCGGCTGAGGCGTGATGCTGCGGCCCCGAACCATGTGGGAAACGCGGTCTTCGTTGGTGGCACGCATTGTGCTGGTAACAGACCATGGCGAGGCGCAATACCGCGACTCCAGAGAACTGTGCCGGCTGTAGCTCAAACCAAATTAGGCTTCGCCTGTCGGCCGGTCAACGCAAGAAATGGAGGTCCGTATGAGGGCATCGACAGAACACAACGGAATCAAAGAAGAGTGCGGCAGTGCCGGATCAGACAGCAGGCAGACGAAGTACTTACCCGCAATACTGACAGCGCTGCTGCTTCTAGTCATCTCATGCAACAAGCCCGCCGCTCTCGACCCGCCGACGGTCAGCTACACGCCGATTGACGACGGCACTAAGCTGCAGCTCACGTGGCTCGCGGTTACCAATGCCACCGCGTACAACGTGTATGTTGATGGAGTCAAGACCGAGATTGCTTCCGGGACCTACTCCTACGATGTGACGGGTCCGGCCAGATTGATCCAGGTCTCGGCTATCGCGGCATCAGGCGAAGGTGACAAGTGGAGCCTCACGACGGCTGTTCAGAAAACCATGGGTGTTACGGTCTATACGAGAGCTGATGTCCAGCAGACCAATCACGCATTCTACTTCGACACGACCGGCACGGCAGTGGCGATTCCGCTGTCTCGGCCTTCGGACATTGATTTCGTGCTCGATACCAGTCAGACGGTAACCAGCCTCGAGCTCCGATCGCCTGACTCGTACGACCCAAAATACAACACCAAGAGCAACTCATCGGCCGCCGCAAGCGAGACGAAACTCGACGACCTCAAGATCGCCCCCGCACCCGGGGGTTACAGCGCGGTGCTTAGGATTTCCCTGGATGGAATCTACTCTCTGTGGCTCGATCCGGGTGCCAACGGCTGGTCTGCCGATGACCATGTCGCCAAGACCAAAGTCGAAGGTATCTCGGGTACGGCCGTGACGTTTACGATCGAGTACCAGAAAATCCCTGGCCTCCGCTGGCTGATGTCAAACTGAGGATTCAGGGCGACCACGCTGACACAAGTCCCCAGTGAGATCGCGGGAAGACTCACCATGAATCGCAAGTTGGAGCGCAAGAGTGAATCTAAGAAGACAGCCGGCAAGGAGCAAGAGAAAGTAGGCCAGGTGAAGAGAGTCCTGGGGAAATAGCAGAGCCGCGCTGCATTGCGTCCCGGGAAACCAGGGGCACGTCGCCGTGCCGCCCCGGGCCTGCCTCCCAAGGGAGACTGCATGTTCCTCCACAGACACAATCATCGCGGGGCTGTTGAAGAAGCCGCCTCTGGTCATTCTGAGCGCAGCGAAGAATCTTCGCGAGGATGATTCTACGAGAGTTAGAAGACCCTTCACTTCGTTCGTGACATGAGTGGGGCTTCTCAACAGCCCCATCGCGCCGCCGTGCAAGGCAGGGGTCTGTCTCCTTTGGGAGAGTGATTGTCTCCTCAGGGAGACAACTCCGGCCGTGGTGCCGCCTGACTTCGCAGAGCAGAGAACGTCCCGGTCCGATGCCAAACTCCAGTCGCGCATGGGCAAGTGTCTGCGACGGCAGCAGATGGAGTAGTAGCCGCAGAAGCTACAGATACCCGGCGTATCACATCGCTGGTTACACTTAAGCTGGAGTAGCGGGAATAGAACGCTGTCGGCGGCTGGAGGCAAACGTAGCCGCCGACAGCTCATTGCAGAGCGGACAGGAGGGACCTCCGCAGGCCCTGCCGGCCTCTCAGCGAGGTCACCAGAGCAACAAGCTTAGATCCGGTAACCTGCTGTCCCTGCGTTCGGTACTGTCAGTGCAGCAATCGTGCCGAAGTGCCCATCGAGACGGGTTTCAGGCACTGCCGAAGGACCTAACGAACTGACGCCATTGCGAACGTGCCTCGTGTTCGCTGCTGTCCACCGGACGGCGCAACTGGTGAATCACTCAGCGATAGTTAGGAAGTACTCGAGCTTCATCACAAAGCGTTGCCGAATCGCCAGTCCGACACCACCTCGCGCCGACTGCGAATTCTCCCGCATAGAACAGCAACCCCGGCTCCCGCGCGAAGCACCGAACGCATCCGCGTCGAAGACAACGTGTCTCTCTGCGGATACAACCCCTGCGCCGCCACGATGGGTCGGCCGCCCAATGGCAGCAAGCATAGAGGCACGCGAGACCCACAACTCAGCGAACACGGCCCGGCCTGCCCTGGCACACGAAGTGCACTTACACCCAACATGAAGGACCATAACTTGCACGCACCACCGACTACAGGTACGTCGCCCCTGGTGGTCCGGCGCCCTATCCCAGTGCCCGCAGTCTGGCAAGGCAGATTGCGCACGGATGTCTCGACCTCGATTGCCGTGGAAACGGTCATGGCCGGCACCGGCCACGGACGAGCCTGATTGGAGTCGCCGTCCTGTCCAATTGGCATCCGAGAAGCGTTGGGCTGTCCCCGACGGCATTCTACGGTCGAGGCGCTCATGAGGCTCGGATTCTACCCGAGGACCGTCCGTACGGGACAAACCGAGTCTGCACCGGAATCGACGGAACCGGCAGCAGCTCACACCAAGTTTTCCGACCCCCGCCGAGACAGCGAGGCCGGCCGAGCGCCTCAGGCCGGCCTCGCCTGCCAATCCAACGAATCACCGGAACCGTCGTCGGAAACTCGGTCGCGAACCGAAGTGACGGCCAGAACAAGATCGGGCCGGTACTCACCTTGGACGTGCCGCTGACGTCGAGCCACTTCCAGGCCAGGAAGCTCCAGGATAGCGTCGGGCTCGACGTGAGCCCCGCTGTCAGCAATCAGAACCGACCGCCCCGGGGAGCGCAGCCATCTGTCTCCCAAGGGAGACCCAGCGTCTCTCTACAGATACAACACACCTCCGCCCCATGATGCGTCAATCGCACCCGGACTGCAGGCTTTGAGGCGCGACGCACACACAACACAGCGACCACTGCCAGATCCCGACGGGCACGGTAAGTGCACTGACAATGGTCCGGACTGAAACCGACAGCCGGGACGCGAATGATTCGGCGGCAGAGCGCCGACCGATAGCGGTCAAGCCGATAGCCAACTGGAGGAATGACGTGAAATCGAGTACGCAGGACAAGACGGAAGGCAAGCTTCACGAGGTGAAGGGCAGCATCAAGGAAATCGCGGGCAAGGTCACCAAGAATCGCAAGCTGGTACGGAAAGGCAAAGCCGAGAAGAGAGCCGGCAAGGCACAGGAGAAGGTCGGCCAGGCGAAGAAAGTCCTTGGCAAATAGAACCAAGCCG
>CAZSUX010000154.1:0-6944 GCA_964610135.1 uncultured bacterium
GGAAACCGGATGAGGCTGAGGTCGGTCTTGGTCTCGAACTCCGGGTACTCAATCCGGCCGTCGTCGTTAGGGTCGAGCCCGAGCAGCTCGACGAACTTGCGCCCGGCATTGGCGCCGGCATCCTCGTATTCGAGGTCCGCCGCTTCGGGCACCTCCCGGAACAGCCGAAGTGATGAAAGCGTCACGTCTCCCTGGGGCAGGGAATAGACGTTGCGCTGCTCGTAGTCCCAGGTAAGAGACAGCGAATCCGGCATCTCCGGTTTCAGGAGCTTCAGGACTAGAGTGTCCGTGCCCGGCATCTTCTTTCCCCCGATCGAGTCCCCTTCGGTGGTCACGATCGCCAGCCCGACCACGTCGGACTGGTTGAGGGCGCTCGAGAACTCGATGATGTTGCCGGTCTGCAGGAAGTAGTCCTTGCCGAGAGACTTCAGGTCAAAGTCCCCAGGCGCCCAGTCGTAAGTACACAACGGATTCGGCATCGTGTCCTCCGGGTGAACTGGATCTATCGTCGCGATGGCCTTGTAGGACGACTGGTTGTTGCTGGGGTTGCGGTCGTCCACGTAGACCCGCAGGTTGCTGATGGTCCCGGGCACGTCAACGTGATAGAAACGCCGCGTCAGGTACCGGTACTCGTAGATCGTATCGGTGCTTACGCGGCGCCTTCCGGTGAAGCTCTGGCTCTGGCTCTGCGACTGCTCGCGCGAAGCTATCGCGTAGACGTCTACGCCGCCGACCTTGCCCTTGGCCGACGCCCCGAACAGGCCGTGGTGAGCCGGCAGGTCTCCAGTGTAGCCGGTGCTCGGAATGGTCAACCGCGTGTCGCCGAGTTCAACCGACTGGATGATCTCGTCCTCGGTGCCGGTGTAGGAGAGCTTCACCTTGTTCTGGGACTCCTGCCGTTCGGAGTCGTGGTCGATGTTGACCTTGGTGCGCTCGCCGATGGTCCCGTTCAGGACCACCGAGAGCTGCTGTTCCATCTTCAACTCCGGGAACAGACTGCTGCTGCCGAACGACTGGGCCGCGCCGTGGACAAAAGTCTGACGCCCGCCGAGCGTAATCCGGTCTTTGCCGGAGATGTCGATCTTGCTCCCCTCGCCGAAGAGCGGAAGCTTGGGCAGCTGGATGTCCGGGATCAGACCCGAGGCGTCGGCCGCAAGCTCCTGTTTCTCCCGGTTCCGTTCCGCCTCATCCTGCCACGCGTCGCGGACCGACTGGGCGAGCTGATAGTCGAGGTACTCGTCGATCGGCAGCACCTGCTCAACCCCTATGTAGTAGTCCCCGCGCCAGCGCTCAAGGTAGACGAGGCCCAGCGTGTAGTCAACCCGAGGCACGATCCGCGGCGGGTCGTACAGCGAATAGGCAGCTGCGATGCCGGCCGCAACTGCCAGCAGGAAGACCGTCTTTCTCATCGGCAAGCCGCTATGCGTGAGACGTTATGCGTGTGCCGTCAGGATCTGTTGCAGCCTGTCGGCCAGTTTCTCCGGCGAGAGCCCGGCCTGGTCAAGGAGCCAGCTTCTCGGTCCCTGTTGGTAGAAACGGTCATCGAGCCCGATAGAGGTCACACGGGCATCCCTCCCCGCCTGCTCGACCAACTCACGGACCCCGGTGCCGAATCCGCCGGCAAGCACGTTCTCCTCGACGGTGACGATGACGCCGTGCCGGTCAGCGAGCGACAAAATCAGACCCTGGTCCAGCGGCTTGACGAAACGGGAGTTCACCAGAGTCACGTTCAGTCCTCTGTCTTTCAGTATGTCGGCCGCGCGACTCGCGACGCATGCCATGTAGCCCACTGCCAGAATGCATCCATCGTTGCCTTCTCTCAGCACCTCGGCCTTGCCGAGTTCCACCGGCGCCTGGCCGGGACGCGGAGATGAACCCGACCCGCCGCGCGGGTATCTGATGGCTATCGGACCGCCCTGGTACCCGATGGCGAATTCGAGCATCTTCGCGAGTTCGACCTCGTCCATCGGCGCCATGACAGCCAAACCGGGTACCATACTGAGGTACGACAGGTCGAATACGCCATGATGGGTCGGCCCATCCTCACCGACGAGGCCGCCACGGTCTACCGCCAGCACGACTGGCAGTTTCTGCAGGCAGACATCCTGGACTACCTGATCTAGCCCGCGCACCAGAAACGTGGAGTACACAGCAACCACCGGCCTCGCGCCCGCTATCGCCAGGCCTGCTCCAAACGCGACCGCGTGCTGCTCGCAGATGCCGACGTCGAACAGACGGTTGGGGAACTTCTCACGAAACGGCAACAGACCGGTACCGAGGCACATCCCCGCGGTCACAGCGACCACCCGTTCGTCCTTGCCGGCGAGTTCCACCATCTTCGCACCGAAAGTCCCGGTGAACGTGAGCCCGGCCGACGCAACCGGCTGGCCCGTGTCGATGTCAAAGGGCCCGGTGCCGTGAAATACCTCCGGGTGACGCATCGCCGGCTCGTAGCCCTTGCCCTTGCGTGTTACCACGTGGACGAGAACCGGCCCGTGCAGCCGCCGCACGCGCCTGAACGTATCAAGGAGCTCAGTCAGATTGTGCCCATCCACTGGTCCGACGTACCGGAATCCAAGCTCCTCGAACAGGATGCTCGGCACCACCAGGTTCTTGAGTCCCTCCTGGAGCTTGCGCGCCGCAACGCGGGACCTGCCGCTCAGGTCTTCGGGCAGGAGCCCGAGCAGGTTCCACGCGTCGGCGCGCATCCGGTTGTAAATCTTCCCGGTTATCATCCGGTTGAGGTAGCCGGCCATTGCACCGGTGCTGCGGGCAATCGACATCTCGTTGTCGTTCAGTACCACGACAACATCCTGTTTGAGACAGCCCGCGTTGTTCAGGGCCTCGAACGCCATCCCGGCGGCAATCGAACCATCGCCGATAACAGCGACAGAACGGCGGCTCGAACCTCGCAGCCGGTCACCAACCGCGGTGCCAAGCGCGACGCTGATCGAATCCCCGGAGTGGCCGGTATCGAACGTATCGTACTCGCTCTCCGACTTCTTGGGGAATCCGGAAATGCCGCCCTTGGTGCGGAGCGTCGCGAACCGATCTCTCCGGCCGGTGATTATCTTGTGGGCGTAGCACTGGTGTCCTACGTCCCAGATGATCTGGTCGTTCGGCGTGTCGTAGACGCTGTGTAGGGCCAGCGTCAACTCGACAACGCCGAGGCTCGGGGCCGTGTGGCCGCCGTTATTGGCGGTCGTCTTGACTATCAACTCCCTTATCTCACCCGCCAGCTCCTGCAACTGGACCAAAGACATCTGCCGGACATCGGCTGGTGAGTGGACGCCGTCAAGCAAAGCCATACTATGACCTCCGATGCAGAATCACGTCGGGGAACGCCGCCAGCACCTTGTACGTGGCACCCAGTGACTGAAACAGCCGTGCGGCCTCCGTGACCTGAGACGCGGCTCGTCGCGCGGTTCGCGCCCTGCCCAGTGCAGAGACCATTGTTATCCGGTCGACTTCACTCGCCTGCTCCGCATCAAGCAGGTCATCGGTCATCTGGAACAGCATCCCGAGCGCGATCCCTGCCCGATGGAGCTTCCGCTGGGCCACCGGCGAAGCGCCGCCTAAGATAGCACCGGCAACCACTGCCGCAGCGATGAACTCAGCAGTCTTCTTCCGTTGTGTCTCAACGACCCTGGTTGCCTGACCCCGGACTCCCGACATCGGTCTCCGTGCTGCTCCGGCGATATCCAGCATCTGGCCTCCGGTCATGCCGGCCGGCCCTACCGCGCGGCATATCGCGCGCATCGCCTCCAGTTTCCCTTCAGCCGGGCCCGGAGTGCAGACAAACAGCTCAAACGCATAGGCGAAGAGCCCGTCGGCCGCCAATATCGCGGTCGCCTCATCAAACTTGCGGTGAAGACTGGGTCTTCCCCGGCGGAAGTCATCGTCATCCATGCTTGGCAGGTCATCGTGGATGAGCGAGAATGTGTGTATGAACTCGATGCCTGAGCAGAACGGCAACACCGTGGCAAGGTCCCGGCCGCCTGCGGCTCGGAACGCCTCAAGTGCGAGCACGGGTCGTATCCGCTTGCCCGGTCCCAGCACCGCGTAGCGCATCGCCGCGGCCAACCGCGGCGGCACGTCCCGGCCGAATCGTAGCGCCCGGCGCAACTCGGCGTCAACCAGTTTCCGGTCTGCCTCGATTGTCCGCTTCAAGTTACTCACGACCCGCCACTCCCTGCTCCCGCCAGTTCCGCGGCCCTGACCGTGTTGGCAAGGAGCATTGCCACGGTCATCGGACCAACCCCACCCGGGACCGGCGTGATAGCCGATGCCTTGGCGGCGACGGACTCGAAGTCAACGTCACCGACCAGCTTGCCGTTGATGCTGTTCGTGCCGGCATCAACGACGACGACACCTTCACTCACCATTTCTCCGGTCACGAGGCCGGCCCGCCCCGTAGCGACGACCAGGATTTCAGCAGTCTGGCAGATAGTACCAAGTTCCTTTGTCCGCGAGTGGCAGACGGTCACGGTCGCGTCTCCCCGCTCGCCACGCAATAGCAGCATGCTCGCAAGCGGCCTGCCCACGAGCTCACCCCGACCGACAATCACAACCCGCTTGCCGGATACTGCGATGCCGTTCCTCAGCAGCAGCTCGATGATTCCCGACGGAGTGGCGGGCATGAACCCAGGCCGCCCGGCCGCCAGCGCGCCAAGGCTTGCCGGACTCAGCCCGTCCACGTCTTTGTCAGGATTCACCAGACCGAGCACAGCGTGGGCATCAATGCCGCGCGGCAGCGGCAGTTGCACGATGAACCCGTGGACGGACGAATCCCGGTTCCACGCGCCAATGACCCGGGCGATGTCATCGAAGCCGGCATTCTCGTCCAGATGCTCCACGCAGGCCTCGATGCCGGTCTTGGCCGAGACCTTCACTTTGCTGGTGACATATATGGAAGATGCAGGGTCGTTGCCGACTTGGAGTATCCGCAGCGCGGGCCTTATCCCCGAGGCTTCGAGCGCAGCAACCCGCCGGGCCAAATCCGCACGGACGGCCCTGGCCGCGGCCTTGCCGTCAAGTATCAATGGGGGAGGCATCGTCGTCCAGGCAATTCAGATGGATACTCCGACCGGAGCGTTGGTTTCGGGATAAGATTTGCGTCAGCCGCCGTCGCGGCGCCTCGGCTACCGTCGTCGGCGCGCAGTCTGCATCAGGCAACATTCAGGACAGAATGCTCGCTAAGTGCTCCTTTCGCACGCGACATTCTTACACAAAATGCCCCCTCGGTCAATAGGTGATTTCCGCCGGACAATAGCAGAAGGCCTCCCGGAGCAAGTGCCCGAGCCGTCAGGCCTTGCCCCGGGAAGCCCGTTCCCGTTAGCGGGAAGTCAGTCCGGCTGGACTAGTCGGTCGGCTCCACCGCGATGTAGAGTACCGAACCGCCGCGGTTGATGCGGAACAAGACCACCCGGTTGCTTCCCTTGAACTGACGCATCGCGCGGCTGTAATCGCTGGTTCCGTTGATCCTGATCTTGCCGACCTCGAGCACGATGTCGCCGCCCTCAATCCCGGCCTCGGCCGCGGCACTGCCTGACTCGACGCCCTCAACCAGCACGCCACCGGAGACCTTTGCCTGTGTCCGTTCACCGGCGGCGAGGGAACGCACCGTGATGCCGAGCCACGCGGCCGGCTGCTCCTCCGCCGGGGTTGACGCCTGCTGCTCATCCTCGGGGAACGTCGCCAGCGTAACGCGCCTGGTCATTCGTTTGCCGTCGCGGACAATCCCGAACGCGATGCTCGAGCCGGGCGCGAAGCCGGCGACCTGCTTCCGGAACTGCTCCAGGCCCTCGGACTTCTCGCCGTCGACTGAGACGATGACGTCGCCGGACTTGATCCCGGCCTTCTGCGCCGGCTGCCCGTCGACGACGTCGGCCACGAGCACGCCCTTGTTGTCATCGAGACCGAGCGCCTTCCGGATGGCGTCCGTGACCGGTTGCGGCCTGATACCCATGTACCCGCGCACCACCTTCCCGGTCTTGATCAACTGGTCGGTGACCAACTTCACGATGTCTACCGGAACCGCAAACCCGATACCCACGCTGCCGCCGGTCGGGGTCCGGATGGCGCTGTTGATACCCATCAACTCGCCCTTGATGTTCACGAGCGCGCCGCCCGAGTTGCCCGGATTGATGGAAGCGTCGGTCTGGATGAAGTCCTGGTAGCTCGGCCCCTCGGGCAGCGGCAGCCCGGACCGGCCCTTGGCCGATACCACGCCAACCGTGACCGTGCCGTTCAGGCCGAACGGGTTACCCACCGCAACTGCCCAGTCTCCAACCCTGATATCATCCGGGTTCGCCAGCGCGACTGCGGGCAGCGGCTTCTTGCTCTCGACCTTCAGCACCGCGAGGTCGCTCTTTGGATCCCGTCCTACAACCTTGACCTCGCTGCCCTTGAACTCGGTATCGTCCGAAAGTCGGACGGCGATCTTGTCAAACCCGGCTACCACGTGGTTGTTCGTAACGATGTACCCGTCCGGACTGATGACCACACCCGAGCCTAGGGCATTCTGCTGCCGCTCCAGCGGTATATCGGGCATCCCGCGCATGAAGTCCCGAAAGAACTCCTCGAATGGACTCCCTTGCAGTGGCGACTGCTGCCGTTGCGCCACCCTGACCGTCTTCTCCGCGGATATGTTGACGACCGCGGGCAACACCGCGTCCGCGACCTGCACGAACGGGCTGTGGTCGGTGGCTCCCAACCCGCTCCCGACCTGGGCCAGTTTCGTGTCAACCTGTGCGACTGCCGGCCGCAGCGACAGAACGCCGGCCAGCATCAGCCCAACAACAAAAGCAACTAGCACAGCCGGCGCTAGTATTGCGCCGACCAGTTTCAGCGATATGCGACGATTCACTTATCCTCCATAGACTACAATACTCCGCACGCTCCGCCCCGCGACTTCCACCCCTTGCACCTACAGCTTATTCAGA
>CAZSUX010000155.1:0-2241 GCA_964610135.1 uncultured bacterium
GCCTCTGCGCCGGAACGGGTGAAGATCGATGGTCGGGAGTACTCGCTGGCCGCGAGCGCTTGGCGCGACTTCCAGCCGGTGGCGCCGCCGGACGGCCAGCCACTCATCGTCGTGGTCAATGTGTCGCCCTCCGACATGATGCCGCTGCCCAGCGACATAGCTATTGACCGCGTCTGGGTGCTGAACGGCAAGGAGCAGTGGGCGTCGAAGCCTGAGCCGGGGACCACGAGCCTTGAGGCAGCAGTCAGAAACGGCCCGAAGTGGGGTCCCGGTATCCAGGTGGACGTGGTCGCGCGACTGAAGCAGGGAAAGCAGACGTGGCTGCTTCGGGTTGCCGGCGTCGAGATCAAACGTACCGACTGAGACCGAAGCAAGATGTAAGATGGAAGATGTGAGATGTAAGAAGTCCCGGCAGACGAAGCCAGAAGTCAGAAGCTAGATGCTAGAAGTTAGAAGTAATGACGGCCCACCGAATCATCTTCTCCGGAGCTTTGTGTCTTTGTGCCTCTGTGGTAAGTTCCTCTAATGGCGCAGCGCATCGCGGTCTGTAACCAGAAGGGTGGGGTCGGGAAGACCACGACTTCGGTCAGCCTGGCGGCCGCGCTGGCCCTGAGAGGCGGACGGGCGTTGCTCGTGGACATGGACCCGCAGGCGCACGCCACGCTCGGTCTGGGCGTCGACCGTTCCACGCTCCAGATATCTGTCTACGAGGCGATGTGCGAGGCACAGCGGGTCACCGACGCGGTTCTCAAGGACCGGGCGGAGAACCTGGACCTGCTGCCGGCATCGGTCAGCCTGGCAGGCGGCGAAGTGGAGTTGATTGATGCCGATGAGCGCGAGTTCCGGCTTAACAAGGCGCTGTCGCTTGTCGACTTTGAGTATCAGTACATCATCATTGACTGCCCGCCGTCGCTTGGGATTCTGACGGTCAACTGCCTGGTTGCGGCGCAGAGCGTGCTGATTCCGGTTCAGGCCGAGTACCTGGCCATGGAAGGAATGTCGCGGCTGCTCGATACCGTCAACCTTGTCCGGCAGGGGCTGAATCTCACCTTGGCGATTGAGGGCGTGCTCCTAACCATGTACTCGTCGCGCCTTAGTCTTGCACAGCAGGTGGCGAGCGAGGTGCGGAGCTACTTCAAGGAGCAGGTGTTCGATACCGTGATTCCGCGCAGCGTGCGGCTGGCCGAGGCGCCGAGCTTCGGGGAGACGATATTCGGCTATGACGGTCATTCGGCCGGAGCGCAGGCGTACCTGGCTCTGGCCGACGAAGTGCTGTCACGACACAGGAAGGAAGGACAAAGTGATAAGTTGTAAGGACAAAGCAAGTCCGGGCAAAGCAATAAGGTCGAGTCAGGTTCCACACTTTGTCCTTAGTCCTTTGTCCTTTGTACTTGCCCGGAGGGCGTGCCATGCGTAAGGCGCTGGGCAAGGGAATCAGGGCGATAATACCGGAAGAGACCCAGGCCGCGATGGCCGCCGAAGCGCGGCCCATCCGGATTGACGAAATCAGGCCCAACCCGTTTCAGCCCCGGGCAAAAGCCGAGGAGAACCTCGACGAGCTGGTCGCGTCGATAAAGACGCACGGCGTGCTGCAGCCGATCATGGTGCGGCGCCGGCGCGACGGCTACGAAGTAGTCATGGGCGAGCGCCGGCTGCGGGCGTCGAAGCTCGCCGGCCTCGAACAAATCCCGGCGGTCATACGCACGGTCGACGACCTCGAAATGCTCGAGTTCGCCCTGATTGAGAACCTGCAGCGCCAGAACCTGAACCCGATTGACGAGGCGATGGGATACAAGCGCCTGAACGAGGAGTTCAGTCAGACCCATGAAGTCATCGCCGAGCGCGTGGGTAAGGATCGGTCGACCGTATCCAACGCGCTCCGGCTGCTGACGTTGCCCTTCAAGGTGCGTGACGTGCTGGCCGCCGGCCAGATAACTGCCGGCCACGCCCGGGCACTCCTGATGAGCGAGAGCCGTAGGGTGCAGGTCGAGGTGTGCGAACGGATAGTGAAGGAAGGGCTCTCGGTCCGGCAGGTGGAGAAGCTCTGCGGCCAGCCGAAGCCGAAGGGACCGCCCAAGTCGAAACCGCAAAAGGACATCCACATCCGCGAAGTCGAGGAGAGGCTGACCACTTACTTTGGCACCAAGGTCGTCATCAATCCCGGCAAGGCCGGGGCAGGGGAGATTGTGGTGCACTACTTCTCGCTGCGAGACCTCGAGCGGGTGGTTGAGAAGATGAGAG
>CAZSUX010000155.1:2341-6883 GCA_964610135.1 uncultured bacterium
GCGTCAGGCGTTGAGCATCAAGCGTAGAGCATAGAGCATGCCACGAAAAGAGCTCTCGTTCTTCGTCGCCAGCAACTACAGCACCAACTCGTTGCGGTTCAGCCTGTCGCTGTGGGTAGTTCGGCTCTTGGCAGTGGTTGCATGCCTGCTGGCTTTGCTTGTGGTCGCGTCGCTCGTGATGACCTTGACCGGCGCCTATCGACTGGCCCGGCTTGCGAATCTGGAACACAGGAACCGGCAGCTTGAAGGCGAGTTTGCCAAGGTCGTGGCTCTGCGCAGGCAGCTCGCGCAGGTCGAGGAGCAGAGCCGGAAGATGGCGACGATGCTCGGGATTGAGAAGACGCCGGCCCCGGTGGATTGGGACTCGGTGCCACTTGACTCCCAGGCGCTGCCGGAGTGGTTGAAGGGTAAGGTCTGGGGAACCGAGTTGGTGCCGAAGCTGTTGCCGATCGAGGACTACGCGGTGTCACAACGCGCCAAGGATGGGCATGTTGCTGTTGACCTCGCCGCGGCGGACGGCGCGCCGGTGCGGGCGACCGCGGACGGGGTCGTCGAACAGCGCGGAGAAGACCGGCAGTTCGGCCGGTTCCTGCTGTTGAAACACGGCCAGGGATACGCAAGCTACTATGGCCATCTTCAGGACTGGAACGTGGACAAGGGCGATTCTGTTCAGGCCGGCCAGACCATCGGCTGGGTCGGCACTACCGGCATATCAACCGCCCCGCACCTCCACTTCGAGATTCGCAAGGACGGACAGCGGGTCGACCCGGCCAGCATTCTGAAGTTCTAGGCCGGGCCGCGTTTACCACAAAGACACCAAGACACAAAGAGCACCCGGACAATTCAGAATCCAGAGAGCAGAAACCAGAATCCAGAAGTGATGACGGAGTTCTACCACAAAGACACAAGGGCACAAAGTGGGACATGACCGCGAAAACGGGGGCTGTACCGCAGCGAGTCCGACGCAGCTGCTCCGAGGGACTGTCCCCGAGTTTCGCGCCAGATCGTATCCCAAGCCTTGACCGCTTGACCCCTCGCCTTTAGCATTGGGCATGGAAAGCGTGTACGACGTAATCATGCGGCGGCGGACCGTGCGGTCGTTTACCGACCAGCCGGTCGAGGAGGAGAAGGTCCAGAAGTTGCTCGACGCCGCAATCCAGGCGCCCTCCGGCGGCAACATTCAGCCGATCTCCATCATCAGAATTGAGAAGGCCGAAGGCCGCGACAAGATGGCCAAGCTGGCCGTGAACCAGCCGTGGGTCGCGAAGGCGCCGCTCTGTCTGCTTTTCTGCATTGACTTTCACCGGACCGGCAAGTGGGCGGAGGCTGAGGGCGCGAGCTACGGGGGAGAGAAAGCGCTGATGAGTTTCCTCCTCGCATACGCCGACGTGTTCTGCTCGGCCGAGAACGCGGTCCTGTGCGCGACCAGCCTCGGCCTGGGCACGGTCTACATCGGCATGGTACTGGCCGCGATGACCGAGATTCGCCAGGAGTTCGGGCTGCCGGACAAGGTCGTACCGGTTGTAGCACTCTGCGTTGGCTACCCGAAGAAGGTACCGACGGGCATTACCAAGCTGTCCCGGGCGGCGATGGTCCACTCGGAGCGGTATGAGGAGAAGTCGCCGGAAGAACTGAAACAGCTATACCGTGAGAAGTATGGTGACTTGACCGGGGATGTGAAGTCGTACTTCAAGCGGACCTACCAGGAGGCGCTGGAAATGGACGAGCAGTCGCGGCCCGACTTCACCGACAAGATCGCGCGGATCATGGCGCGGATGGAAGTCGGAAACGCGGCCCAGCTCTTGTTCAAGATGCGCTACCCGGAAGAGGCAATGAAGCGCATGGGCGAGAAGATCATCGCCTCCCTGCGCGAAGCCGGAATCGAGTGCCTGTAGGCATGGGTCCGTGGCGGCCGGGAGCCACGAGTTCACCGGGACGCCGGCCGATGGGCGTTGACTTTCGGCGGCGGGCTGCTACCATCTAAGTCCGCAACGACAATAGAATGACATTTCCGATTGGCGATTGACGAAAGACGGAGCCGGGACGCGGGCCGTATCGGCCGGCGGCACGCTCCGTGGATTGGAGACACGATGGCTGAATCCTGCATTATGCTGAGCGGCCAGCCGCTGGAGATTCGCTGGCACGGGCGTGGCGGGCAGGGCGCGAAAACCGCGGCGCTCTTATTCGGCGAGGCCGCGCTCGACACCGGTATGTTCATCCAGGCGTTCCCGGAGTACGGGCCGGAGCGGATGGGCGCGCCGGTGGCCGCGTTCAATCGACTGTCCGACAAGCCGATCCGTTCTCACGCCGGCGTGAAGGCGCCGCGCGTAGTGGTCGTGCTCGACGCTTCGCTCATCGAGCCGGCAAAGGTCACGGAAGGTCTGCCGGACGACGGCATCCTGCTCGTGAATTCGAATCTGGACCCGGCCGAAATGCGCAAGCGGCTGAACCTGCCGCCGGGTATCAAGCTCTACGTGGTGGATGCATCGAAGATAGCGATGGAGACCGTCGGCAAGAACGTGCCCAACACACCGATGCTCGGCGCCCTGGTGAAAGCGACCGGCGTGCTCGAGTTCGAGCCGATGATGAAGGCGATCGAGCACAAGCTGGGCGAGAAGTTCCGGGGCGGCAAAGAGAAGTTCATCGAGCCGAATCTGGTCAGCGTCCGCCGGGCATACGAGGAAGTGAGGTGCTAGGCATGAGGACGCAATTCAAACTGCAGAATGCAAAGTGCAGAATGCAAAATGCCGGGCAGGAGGAGGCGGACTGACATGGCGAAGCTGAAGAGCTGGAAAGAGCTGCCTTGCGGGGCGATTATCGACGACCCGAAGGCCGTGCTAGACAACAAGACCGGCGCATGGCGGTCACAGCGCCCGGTCTGGAGCGCTGAGAAGTGCATCCACTGTCTGACCTGTTGGATCTACTGCCCGGACGCCGCCATCATGGTCAAGGACGGGAAGATGATCGGCATCAACTACGACTACTGCAAGGGCTGCGGCATCTGCGCTGAGGTTTGTCCACCCAAGACCCACGCCATCGAGATGGGAGAGGAGCGTAAGTAAATGACGAATGACGAATTCCGAATGACGAATGAAGAAAGGGGAGCGTCATGATACTTGCGAAGACGGGGAATGAGGCTCTGGCGTATGCGATGAAGCAGATTAACCCGGATGTGGTTGCCGCATACCCGATTACGCCTTCGACCGAAATCGTGCAGATTTTCGCCCAGTACGTGAGCGACGGCAAAGTAGACTCCGAGTTCGTGGCGGTGGAGAGCGAGCATTCGGCGATGGCCGCCTGCATCGGCTCGGCCGCGTCCGGCTGCCGGACGATGACCGCGACCGCGTCGCAGGGGCTCGCCCTGATGCACGAGATGCTGTTCATCGCCGGGGGGCTCAGGCTGCCGATCGTGGTACCTATCGCCTCCCGTTCGCTGTCGTCGCCGCTGAACATCCATGGCGACCATTCCGACTCACTCGCCTCGCGCGACTCGGGCTGGATGCAGTTTTTCTGCGAAACGGTGCAGGAAGGCTACGATACGCTCATCCAGTGCGTCAAGATTGCTGAGCGGGCGTCCCTGCCCGCCATCTGCGCCGTGGACGGCTTCATTCTGTCTCACTGCATGGAGCGCATCGAGACGTTCGAGGATAAGCCGGTGCGTGAGTTTCTAGGTCCGTACAAGCCGAACTGGAATCTGCTCGACTACAAGAAGCCGATTCTCGTCGGGCCCGCGACGATGCAGGATTACTTCTTCGAGTTCAAGCGCTCCCAGATTGAGGGCATGAACAAGGCCCTGCCGATAATCGAGGAGGTACAGGCCGAGTTCAAGCAAAAGTTCGGCCGGGGTTACGGGATCATCGACGAATACCGCTGCGAGGACGCCGAAGCGGTCGTGCTCTTGATGGGCTCGGCCTGCGGCACGATGCGCGACGCGGTAGACACGATGCGCAACCAGGGCAAGAAGGTCGGGATGGTGAAGCTGCGCGTGTTCCGGCCTTTGCCGCACCAGGTGCTGAAGGAGACGCTGGCGAAGTTCAAGACGGTCGCGGTGATGGACCGGGCCGACGCGGTCAATTCGTACGGCGGCCCGCTCTTCACCGAGACGACCTCCGCGCTCTACGACTTACCCCAGCGGCCCAAGATGCTGTCGTACGTCTACGGACTCGGCGGCAAGGAGTTCTCGCTCGCCGACGCCGCGACCGTACTCGAGCAGGCGTACGCGGGCAGGAAAGAAGACCTTGTGACCTACATCGGAGTGAGGTGAGCCATGGCACGACTAAAGGACCTCTGTAAGAACCCCGAGCTTTTCTCGAGCGGCCATCGTGCCTGCGCCGGTTGCGGCGAGGCACTGGCGGTGCGGCAGATTCTACTCGCCGCGCCCCAGCCGGTCATCGGCATCATGCCGACCGGCTGCACCGAGATCTTCTCATCCATCTACCCGCAATCGGCCTGGCAGATACCGATGATCCACACCGCGTTTGAGACCACGGCTTCGACCGCGTCCGGCGTCGTCGCGGCCTACAACTTCCACAAGAAGATGGG
>CAZSUX010000156.1:0-4625 GCA_964610135.1 uncultured bacterium
CACCAGCAAAGCCGGCCCGTGGTCGCACATCCCCAGACAGTTGCAGTACTCCAGCGAGAAGACCCCGTCCTTGGTCGTCTCGCCGAAGCCGATGCCGAGCTCGTTCTCAAGCTGGCGGGCAACTTTCTTCTTGCCGGCGAAATCGCAGGAGAGAGTCCGGCAGAGCCGGATGGCGAACTTGCCGCGTGGCTGGGTTGAGAGGAAAGAATAGAACGACACCACGCCGTAGACCTCGGTCGGGAAGACCCCGAGCTGCCGGGCAACTTCCTGCATCGCAAAATCGGAGACGCAGCGGTACTTCTCCTGAATGGCCTCGAGGATGGGCATCATGCCGTCGCGCTTGTGCTCGTACTTCTCCGCCAGTTCCGCGATTTCGTGGCGGAGGGATTCTCTTTCAGTTACCAGCATGGCTACTTCCTCAGGAGTTTCTTGACCTTGGCCACAAGGTCCTTGGGCGCAACCGGCTTGGACACAAACTCGTCCACCGGCGCCACCTCGGAATCCTTGCCGAACTTGTAGCCGGTCACGTGGCCGATTGAGGACAGAATGATGATGGGCGTCTTCACGCCTTTGTGGCGCAGGTCCTGGGCCACCACGAATCCGTCGTCCGGCTGCTCCATCATCACGTCGAGGATGATGAGGTCCGGTTTCTCTTTCTCGACGGCCCGCATGCCTTCTTCCCTGCTGGTGGCCGCGGCCACCGCATATCCTTCGGCCGACAGGATAAGCTTCAGGGAATCGACTATGTCCGGGTCGTCGTCAACGATCAGTACCTTCGGCATAGCAACTCCTTCTAGTTCTGCCTGTCTTTAGGTCTGACTAATGGGTTTGTTGCGAATGGAATGGGGTACGACCTAAAGAACCCAGTGTATCAGAAATGCGCCCGGCTGGCAAGTGCCGACGTGTTGAACCACGATTGACTGAACCACATCGCCGGCTATCTTGTATCATTAAGGAAAATGAAAACTCCGCGCCCGTGAACGGGCCGGAGTTACACACAGCTGAAGACCCATCCGGGCAGCTCCACGAGGCCGCGGTACAGATGGTCATGGAGGACCTGAAACACCTCTGGTTCTCCGGCAAATCGCTGTTCGAGGTACTCGACGTCGTCTACGAGACAATGCGTCACATCATCCCCTTCGACCGGATGTCGGTCGCCTTCTACAATGAGGAAACCGGCATGGTCGTCTCGCGCTGGGTGCGAAGCGAAACTGAAGTGAAGCACGTCGACAAGGGCTACTGGGCCGAGCTCAAGGGTTCCTCGCTCGAGCCTATCCTCCGCACCGGCCGGCCGCGCATCATCAACAACCTCGAACAGCACCTCGCCGGTCGGCCGGACTCCAAGGCGACGCAGGACATCCTGAAAGACGGCGTGATGTCCAATCTCACCTGCCCGCTGCGGGCCGGCGACCGCGCCATCGGGTTGCTCTTCTTCAGTTCACGCACGCCCGATACCTACCAGCCCAGCCACATCGACACCTTCCTCGCGGTCGCGGACTCGCTGTCGCTCGCGGTCGAGAAGGTGAAGTACCTCGACGACCTGGCCCAGGCCAAGCACAACTATGCCCAAATACTCTACTTCGTAGCGCACGAGATCAAGGCGCCGCTGGCCTCGATTGCCACTATCGGCTCAACCCTGACCGAGGGCTACCTCGGCAAGCTGACGTCCCAGCAGGCCGAGAAGGTGCAGCGGATGATTGCCAACTCCAACTACCTGATGAACCTCGTGCGCGACTACCTCGACCTGTCGCAAATCGAAACGGGCGAGCTCCGCTACCATCCCGGACCGGCGGTGGACCTCGTCGAGGAGGTCATCCGGCCGATGGTGGAGATTCAGTCTCCTGCGGCCCGAGCCCGCGGGATAACCATCGAGACCGACCTGGAATATCTGGTCGCCCCCTGCGACGCGACTCTATTGAAGGTCGTCTTCAACAATCTGCTCGGCAACGCGGTCCGATACGGCCGCGACAACTCGAAGATCCTCGTCCGGCTGGTGCGACGGAGCTTCTTTGACTACGCCGACTCAGGCGATCGCGTCCGCCAGTACTGGGCGCTCTTCTCGGTGCGCAACGAAGGGGTCGGGTTCGAGCCCGAGCAGAAGCAGAAGCTCTTTGCCCGGTTCCAACGCCTCCACCACCCCGAGCACAAGGGCGTGACCGGTTCCGGCCTCGGCCTCTACATCTCGCGCCAGATAGTCCTCAAGCACGGCGGCGAAATCACGGCCGACTCCGATCCGGGCAAGTGGGCCGAGTTCCGCTTCCGCATCCCGCTCCGGCAGGACGCCCCGCTCGTCGACGCGCCCGCATAAGACGAGTGAGCAGTTAGCAGCCGGATCCTTAGATTCCCCCAGTCTGAGCTCTCCGACTTGCTTCCTCGCCTTCCCTCCCTCCTTTCTCCTCTCTTCCTTGACATCCGGGGCAATTCGGCCTAATGTCAAAACGATGAAGCATGTTTTGGTGGCTGACGACGAAGCGCCGATTCGCCTTCTGCTGGAGAAGATTCTCGAGTCGGCCGGCTACCGCGTGACCAGTGCTCCCGACGGCGCGGCCGCGCTGAAGGCGGCACGCGCAGACCCGCCGGACTTGGCCATCTGCGACCTCTCGATGCCCGGCATGGATGGCTTCTCGCTCAGCTCAATGCTCAAACGTACAAGGACGTTCAAGGCTCCCGTGCTCGTTCTCTCCGGACGCGTGAGTGAGAAAGACATCCAGGCTGCGCTCAAAACCGGGGCCGACGCATTCATTCCCAAGCCGGTCCACCGGGAGCATCTGCTGGCGACGGTGGCGGACTGGCTCGCTATCGGAGAAAAGCGGACCGCGGAAGCAGACGGCCTCGATTCCTAGTCGCAGCGAACCCGGCCTCCTCGCCCCGTCCGTCCCCCTCCGGCATTCTGGATTCTGCGCTCTGACTTCTGAATTCTGATTTCGGCACTCGCCCGAAGACCGTGTCCATCTTCACATAGACTTCCACCGACTCGCCGACTCCTGACCCGAACACACCGATGCCGCCGGACAGATAGGTCGTCTCGCCCGTATTCGTGCCGGGTCCGAACCCGCCCGCGCTGACCCAGTCGAAGTAGTTCGTATCGAGCGCGTAGACTCGCAGCGTGTGCCTCCCCGGCTCGAACTGGTACAGGAACACCATCTGCGGAAGCGTGAAAACCAGCGAGTCGAAGTTGTCGCCGGACGTATCGTTGGGAACCGCCAGGCTGTAGTAGAACGTGTCTCCTCGGTCCACGCTTTGCAGGGACATATAGTACCCGGCGCAGTTGCGGCTCCGGGTCCAGACCATAGAATCGCTCATCGTGACCGTGTCGCCACGGAGCGGGAACAGAATCCGGAATGAATCCGGCACCACGGTGTGGCCGTAGACCGTGTCAAATCCGTCCTTGGCGATGCGAATGCCGAGCGTGTCGCCGAACGCAGGCCAGGGCTCGAGTTCCGGGGTCGAGTAGACGTCACGCGTCGAGTTAGCCAGCGGCCAGGTATCGCTACCGCGCCAGACCACGCCACTCACGCCGGGAAACATGGTGTCAAACGGCTCGTCAATCGCGTAGGTCCGGTTGATGTTCGCCTGTACTACCGGCAGACCAACGCGAACCAGCCCATGTACGACGAGCTTTGGCGTGAACTGCTCGGACGGCGACACCTCGCAAGCCGAGAGCAACAGGCATAGGCAAAGTGATCCAGTGATCCAGTGACCTAGTGACCCAGCGAGGGAACTCGTAGCTCTGTCGCTCGACCACTCGACCACTCGACCACTCGACCACTTCCGTTTTCCCTTCATGCTTCAGAACCTCACCTTCACGCCGATTGTCGGCAGTATCGGGATCATGCCGATGCTGTGCCGCACCGGCAGTCCGTCGTTACCGATCTCCCAGTAGTAGAGCAGCACGTTCTTGGCGTTGTACAGATTCGTCACGTCGAGGAACGCGGAAATCTCGCCCCACCGCTTCTTCCAGCTCTTGGTGAGCCCAGCGTCGAGGCGGTGATAGACCGGGTACCGGAATGCGTCGCGCGGCCCGGTGATGTAACTCCATTCCGGACGTCTCCACCAGTTCGGGTCGACCGGTCGGTACTGGTACATTGGATAGTAGCCGATGCTGCCCGAATACGGCAACCCGGTGCCGAGCGTCCACTTGGCCGAGACGTCCATGCCCCAGAACAGACGTGGGAACGTCAGCACAACGTTCGCGTTGTGCCGCCGGTCGTAGTGCGGATGGTAGATCTCGTCGCCGATGGTTCGCCGCGTCCACATGTACGAATAGGAAATCCATCCGTTCACCCAGCCTTCGGTCTTGCGCAGCATCAAGTCCGCGCCCAGCGAGTACCCGTCAGCCACGAGCAGGGACTCCGGCGGCGTGAAGTAGTCGCCGTACCGGGTCTCAAGCAGATTGCCGTAGTCCTTGTAGTACCCCTCAAGCGAGAACACGACATCCCGTTTCAACCACTGCTCGGCCCCGGCGATCAGGTGCAGCGCGGTCGGCAGGGCCTGGTTCGACTGCACCGGCAGCCACATGTCGTAGATCGAGAACACCGCGTCGGTTGAATTGAGCGTCACCATCGGCTGCGTGAATCTCCCCGCCGCCAGATTGAGCGCGGTGTTCTTGGCCGGGTGATACTTCA
>CAZSUX010000156.1:4725-6869 GCA_964610135.1 uncultured bacterium
GTAGCTCAACCGGAAGCCCGGCTTCATGTACAATCTGCCCGGAACCACTTCCCATTTCTCGTCCACGTATGCAGCCAGCGGCCAGAGCGTATCCGCGGTATGGAACCCGGAGGTGTCATAGACGAACGACATGCTGCTGCGCGCAAACCGGACGTCGAATCCAAGGTCGAGCGTGTGCCGGTCTGCCGCATACCAGGTCAGGTCGGACTTCAGCGTGAAGTCAGTGAGGTCGGTGCTCATCTGGGCGTCGGTCGAACTGCCCAAGTTCACATTGAAGTTCGAGAAGAAATTGCTCCACGCGCCGATGACCTCGCCGTACAGAATCGGCGTGAACACCCGGTTCCAGCGCAGAGACGCCCCGCGGTTGCCCCACGTCAGCTTGGCTTCCAGCCCATCGGGGTTCTCCGGGTCCCAGAAATCCAGAACGTCCTCGGCCGCAAGTCCGGTCAGGGTGAACCGCGAGTCCTTCCAGGGCTCATAGTTCGCCTTGCCCATCAGGTCGTAGAAATAGTAGCCCAACCCGTCGATGCCGAAGGCCTTCAGCAGCACGTCCGGCAGGTATGTCCGGCGCCCCGCAATAAGGTACGAACCCGAAGGCTGGAACCGAACCACGGCGCTGTCTTCTGCTCCCTGCACTGGGTCATTTCCACTTTCCCCTTCGTCCTTCGTCCCTTGTCCTTCGTCCTTTCCGCCTGCTTTGTCCTTACTACTTTGTCCTTTGTCCTTTGTCACAGCCGTGGAGTCCCCCTCTCTCTTTCCCTCTCCCCCTTGGGGAGAGGGTTGGAGTGAGGGGACATTCGAAATTGGCCCCGGCGGCCCCTGTCCGACAGTGCGCACTTTGGACTTCAGACTCGGGATCGGTCCCTCTAGCATTGCCTGGGCGGCGATGACCGACACCGACGCGTTGCCGGTGAAGTGCTTCGAGTTCCCCTCTTTCGTGGTCACGTCCAGCACCGAGCTCAAGCGCCCGCCGTACTTCGCCGGGAACCCGCCCGCCAGCAGCGTCACGTCCGACACCGCCTCGGCGATGAACGGGGAGAACAACCCGAACAGGTGCGACGGGTTGTACACCGTGATACCGTCCAGCAGAATCAGGTTCTGGTCCGGGCTGCCGCCCCTGATGTACAGCCGGTTGGAGAAATCCGAA
Organism: uncultured bacterium; assembly: GCA_964610135.1. GTDB lineage: Bacteria > Hydrothermota > Tepidihabitantia > Tepidihabitantales > Tepidihabitantaceae > UBA2258. The sequence continues at coordinate 5,873 of CAZSUX010000156.1, forward strand.
GTCGCAATCACCCCGGGCAGCAGTTGAATCGTCCGGAACAAATCCACCTCGCCGCCGACCTTGGGGATGAACTGCAGTTGCTTGGTCTCAAGCCGCACCGCCGAGACCTCGACCTCGCGCTCGAACCGCGCCCGGTCCGCGGTCACCTGCACCTCTCTCACCTCAATCGCACCGGGCGAAAGCTCGAGGTCTACCCTGGCAATCTGGTTCGACCCGACTGTGAGTTTACGCGTTTCGTTCTTGTACCCGACGAACGAAGCCACCAGGTCGTACGTGCCGGCCGGCACGTGACCGATGTAGAAATAGCCCTTGTCATTCGTAGCCGACCCGTACTCGGTTTTGTCGAGATAGACGTTGCAGTACGCCAGCGGCTCGCCATCGCTCGCGTCACGCACAAAACCGTTCACCGCGCCCGGCTCGGCGCCGTGCGCAAAGTAGAAAGTGGAAAGGCACAAGGCCAAAGTCAGGACTGCCGCCGTCCTTGGCTTGGTCATTCTCCACATTCGGGCTTGATTCGTCATTCGAGCTTCGAACTTCGGCCTTGCGCTTCTAGCCGCGTAGCGCCTTGGTCAGCTCCTTGCCGAACTCCTTCGCCTGCTTCTTCAGCACCGCGTTCTTCTTCAGCTTCGTCCCGTCCGGGCATGGCGCGACCACGTGCTGGCCGAGGTACTTGATGCCGCCGAACCGGGAAAGCCGCGAGAACATCGCCACCGCCAGGTCCGCGCCGTCAAATGCATCCCCGCCCGCCGTCAGCACCAGCGCCCATTTGCTGTCCTTCAGCAGGTCCTCGCCGGTCAAGAGCGCGAAGCAGCGGTCAAGCGCAGTCTTGGTCTGGCCCGTCACGTTCCAGCAGAATATCGGGCTGGTCCAGAGCACGAGGTCGGCGTCAATCAGCTTGTCGTACAACTCGACCATATCGTCATCCTGCGCGCACCCGGCACCTTTCTTCGTGTCGGTGCAGGTGAAGCACTCCTGGCACGGCTGGATGTGCTGCTCG
>CAZSUX010000157.1:0-6811 GCA_964610135.1 uncultured bacterium
TAGTCGAGCCCGAGGACGCCCACCTGCGTGGCAACCCTCGTGCCCGCCCCGTATCCCGGCCTGACCTGCCAGCCGAGCGAATCCTGATAAACACCGGCATCCAGGAACGGAAAGACACTCGAAGTCCGGTCGATGCTGTATCGCAACTCGGTATTGAACCAGCCGACGCGGGTCGAGGTGAACTCGTCCTCACGGTAGCCGCGCACGGTTCCGGGCCCGCCCAGCCGGTAGAGTTCGGACTCGGTCAGAGCCATCGCCGAGTAGACGGCCCGCAGTCCGACTGAGTTCGACCAGGCAAGGCTCCGACCCCAGGGCAGAAACCCGGTCAGGCCGAGCTCAGCATGTGCGACAGCGCCGGAACCGGCCGAGTCGGTCGCCCGGTTGCCGACCCTGGTGAATGCACTCAGCCGGACTCCGTTCCTCGCGTTGGGCGGGAAATCGCGCGAGTCCAGCACTACGCCGGTGCCGGCCCACACGACGTTGGCGGTTGTCCGGCTCAGGACATCGGTGAACCGGTCATAGCCGGTTTCGAAGCTGACCGTTGTCCACGTGGCGGCCGGTGCACTGGCCGATAGCGCCAGGTTCGTCTCAGCCGACGTCGTGTCAACCGTCTGCTGCCGTGCACTCGCAGTCACGTCGACGGACGTCCCGAGCACCCAAGGCTCGGTATAGCTCAGTCGGTAGCTGGTCCGGGCATAGGCCGACTGCCAGCCCGCCTCCAACCTGCGGCCGGTATCGAAGAGGTTGTGGAACGAAATCCGCGCCAGACCGGTGAGCTTCCGGTCGGCCGGTGAGTAGCCGGCGACACCGCTGGCGCTGTTGGCACGCCGGCCGGTGACCCAGAATCTGACGCCGTACACGTCGTGCGGGGACTGCCCCGGGGAAGTGGGAAGTGGAGAATCCCAAATCCGGACTTCGCCATTTCCCCTTTCTCCTTTGCCGGGGACTGTCCCCAGCGCTCTCACTATCGCCTCCGAATCGACCACAACCAGCCCGCTCTGCTCCAGCCGCTGACGCCACATCGCCGTCGTGACGTTTGAGTAGCTGCCTCGGCGGAAGCCGGCAACGCGCTCCAGCAGTCCGGATTTCGTGCCGGGCTTGCCAGCGAACTCCAGGAAACTGACCTCAACCTTGGGGCCGGACGCAACCTGAAGCACCGGATACACGAACCCACTCTCCTGGGCCAGCGCCAGCGGCGTCACTGCGGCAAACGGATACCCGCTGTTCTCGTAGGCCGACAGGATTGAAGCCGCGGCACGGTCCACCACCGCCCGGCTGAACCGAACGCCCCTCCCCGGCAGCGAAAGCGACAACTTCTCTGCCGGAATGCCCGAGTCCTCACTGACGTGCCACCCGCCGATGCGGGCCGGCCTCCCGGTCTGAACCAGGAACCGTACCGTGACGGAATCGCCCTTGAGTACGGTCCTGGCCTCAACGCCGGCCGAGAAGTAACCCTGGGACGCGAGTTGGTCGGTGATCCGCGCCTCAGCTCCGCTCAATCCCGCCGAATCGAGCGGGTCACCGGCACTCAGACCCGACACCAGCTTGAGGTCCCGGTTCGACGGGCTGACGATTGTCTCGACGCGAGAGATTGTGAGCGGAGCGGCCAGCGCGCTCAAAGCACAGCCGGCGAGCATCACCAGGATGGCGAGCCTGCGGAACTCGGACGCCGGGTTAGGAACTGAGCGCTCCCCTTCCTGCGGGACACTGGACCACTAGACCACTTGATCACTCGACCACTTGCCGGCGCTTCGTCAACTCATGAACAGATACTGCCGCCACCCATCCGGCACGTCGCCCAGGCTGGCGATGGCGAAAGTGAAATAGTGCGGCTTCTTCGGCTTCCGGCGCAGCGGCATCATCGCCTGGGTGGGCGTCATGTTGCCCTTGCGGGAGTTGCACTCGGTGCAGGCGCAGACGAGGTTCTCCCAGGTGTCGCTGCCGCTTGATGACCGGGGGATGACGTGGTCGGTCGTCATCAGCGCTCCCCGTCGTCCGCAGTACTGACAGACGCCCCCGTCCCGGCGCAGGACGTTCCGCTTGGTCAGCGGCACTTCCCGCCGCTTCACCCGCACGAAGTAGTTGAGCCGGAGGACGCTTGGCAATAGATACGCCATCCGCACGGTCCGGGCTGCCATACCGGACGGCTCGAGCATCTCGGCCTTGCGCGACAGCACCAGCACCAGTGCCCGACGGGCCTTGCAGACCGACAGCGGCTCGTAGTTCTGGTTCAGCAGCAACACGTGTCGGTCGAGCATCGCCGGCTGCTAGTCACCCCGGAAGCGCAACTCGTTGCCCACGGTCTGCAGCATCTTCTCGACGTAGTCCAGCTTGGTGCCGGCGTACGCCCTCAGTGCCGGGTCGCTTTGCCCCTTGACGTAGTGCGACTTGGCCTCTTCGTAGAGCGCTTGCGCCCGCTTCAGCTTCGATGTGGGTGTCGTAGTCACGACCTTGCCCCGCTGTTCGTCGGCCTGCTTCTGCCGGATGTCGCCCAGGTCGACGTGCGCCTGCGCCATGTCACTCTCCATCCTCAACACCTTCAACAGAACGTTCTCAGCCGAGCCATAGCTTCCCTGCTGCATCAAAGCCTCGGCCTTGTACACGAGCGGCTGCGTCTTGGTCGAGTCCCTGGCAATCAGTGCGTCGAACACCTTTATCGCCTATCTGGTCTTGCCCGATAACAGGTACACCGATCCCAGGCGAAGATCGGTCTGGTCTCGGTTCGGTTCGCTCTGGAGAATCGTATCCAACTGGGCAATCGCCTTGTCATACTGCTTCAACTCGATGTGACAATCGGCCAGCCTCTCACGCAGCTCCCAGACCTTGGGGTACCGCTGCACCAGCGGCACCAGCGACTTCACCGCATCGGCGAAGCGCTTCTGCTTGTACAGGAAATCGGCCCACAGCCGCTGCACGCTCACGTCGTCCGGGAAGCGCTTCATTGCCGCCTGAAACAACTGGTCGGCCTCGGCCATCCTGCCCATTCTTACGTACACCTCGGCGGCGCCGTTGTACAGGTCAACCAGGCTCGAATCGTTCGCCAGCCCCTCCTCGTACACGGCCAGCGCCGCGGTGTCCTTTCCCATTGCCAGGAACAGGTCGCCCAGGCCTTCGTAGGCCTTGGGCTTCTTCGGGTCGAGCTTGATGCCCTTGCGAAAGTACTCCTCGGCCGAAATCGGGTCGAGCATCTTCCGGTAGGCGGTCCCGATGGCTACGTAGACCTCGTAGTATGTCGAGTCGTACTTCAGCGAACGACGGAAATTCTCCAGCGCCGACTCGAAGTTGTTCTGCGAGAAGTAGCTGGCGCCGATGCTGTAGTACTGCTGGGCCGAATCGCGCTTCGCCTTCAGCACCTCCTCGGCCATCGGCTTCACGGTCTGGCTGGGCGCGCAACCGACCAGCACGGCAAACACTACCGCGACCAGAGCCGCGGCTCCAATGAACAGAGTCTTTCTCGACATTATGGAAGCTCCTTTTCCAGAGAGATGCTACTCGTCAATCGCCAACCGGAAATCGTCGATTCTCTGATGGAGCCGACGGGAGTCGAACCCGTGACCTCTTGACTGCCAGTCAAGCGCGCTCCCAGCTGCGCCACGGCCCCAATCTAACGTGCTAAGTTTTACCCGAATTCGCCTGACTGTCAAGGAAGCGCAGACCTCCAAGAGCCAAAATAGGAGTCCACCACTAAGGCACAAAGAGGACCCGAACAGCAGTATCAGCATCGCGGTCTGCTCCTGTCCGTTTGGACCTTCGTGTCTTGGCGTCCCGTCGATCGGGCTCAGGGCATACGTTGTGGCAAGACTCCGTCTCCGACCCCTTGGCGTCTTGGCGGTTCAATGTCGGATTCGAGGAGGCCCGCCGGGCGCTGGCAAGGTCATCCGCAGATTACGGAGATGACGCAGATGAGGAGTTGACTCGCCAAGGGAACAACCACGGATGAACACTGACTGCCGGGCAGATGCGATCGAAGGAAGGCCCTTCTGGAATTGGAGCCTAAAGATTAGTGTTTCAGGCTGGCTGGTAACTGGCAACTGGTCACTGGAAACTCGGTACTTCGGGCGCTGATGGCGTCCCGCGAGGCTCCCCGGAAAGCTCCTATGGAAGCAATGGTGAAGGCTCCGGTCAAGGTTTCCCACACGGCGTACTTGAGGGCTTCCTGCGGAGCGTCGGCCAGAGCTTACTGCTCCGCGCAACACTCCGCTTCGGTCAGAGCTCAGGACGCCGCTTCCGACACCACTCGCGTCCAAGTTCTCCCGGAGACCAAGGACGAAGGACTCCTGGACGTTGCCGACACGGTTAGTCGGGTGGCTTCTTCCCGGGCCTCTTCGAGAACCAACTCGACAGCTCCTTCCTAGACTGCTCCCTATGCGGGGTGTTGAATTGCGGCTCCCGCGCCCAAATCCTTGAAATGCAGCCGGATAGGCCTGGAAACCGGCCCGACGGCTTGTATACTTCAACGTATCCAGACCGGCGGCTAGAGGTCTCGCGCCGCGCGCAGCCTGACCTTGTCCGCGCCTGGCCCCCAAGTGCACCGTGACGCTCACCCGCCCTGCCCGTTCCGCATCGGCCTGGCAGATGACCGGCTGTGGTGCCCGGTGGAAGCGTGCTCCGATGGGCGTGGTGCTGGCTGTTCGGGCAGATGCGGGCAGAACGCTGAGAGGGACTTTCCACAGGACCTGTCGGAAGTGTTCGGAGAGAACAGCACGGGCCACTCCGGGTACTATCCCGGGGCGAGCCCCGGGCTAGCCCCTCGGGCTAGCTGTATGAGAACAGATGATGCACGCTAAGCTCTGACCTGCCGTGAGATACGCGAACAAGACGCCGGCGGGGCGCGCCGGTCAGGTGCCGGCTCCGATTGGAATAGCGGTTTCCGTTTCCCGCCAGAAACACCCCGCCACAGCCCGGCCAAAGTGACAAGTGTTTTCCCGACGAGCCTCATAGTCGGTCCCCAAGCAGGGGCGGGCTTCCGCCCGCCCCTCCCTGTCTACCGTCTACTGTCTTCTGTCTACTCCGACCCCCCTACCTCGCCACCACGACCTTCCGGACAGCTTGAGGCTTGAGGCTTGCGGCTTGTGGCTGCTCCCGCACGAAGTACACGCCGGGCACCAGTGCGCGGATGTCGTTCGCGCTGGGCTTCAGACTTAGCACTTTGCGGCCGGACGCGTCCATCAGAACAGATGGCTGGTGAACAACCAGGGGTGAGCTTCTCGACACTATCGTGGGTCCCACTGACCTCTTCGGCGTGAGAGACAGAGCTGCCTCCTCCACCCCGGGCGGGTCAGTGCGAAACACAGGAATGAACGAATTGCCATATCCGCCTACGTAGGTACGGTTGTGGGCCGGCACTGCGACATAGGTCGTGGCGATGACGCCCCCCGTACTCAGCGACCCGACCACGCTATCCCCACGGCTGTCAACGAGCGTGACAACGCTGTCCAATATGTGGCCGCAGTAGACCAGTCCGCTTGTGCTGTCGTAGCCTAGTGAATTTGGATAGCGGATCGGAATGGAAATCTGGGCGATGACGGAGTCGGTTTCGCCGTCTGCAACCATGATACAATCGCGGCCCAGACAATACACCTTGTCCAATCCCGGGATATACCGCAGGTCAGAGCCTCCCCCGTCCCCCCACAGTGCTTCGGCGACCAGCGTGTCGCCCGCCGCGTCGAAGGTACAGAGCGAATAGGGCCGCCAGCAGTAGACCTGCTCATCCTCTCGACCGGCAGTAAGCCGAGTATTGGCGAACGGGTACGCCCGGATGAGCGTGTCCCCGACGCAGTCGACAATGGAAACGGCGCTATAGCCACCGATGTACAGCTTGTCGTGGGCAACGTAGCACATCGAAGATGCGTATTTAGTTGGTATCGGGATTGTCTTCACGACCGAGTCGTCCCGGCAGTCAATGACGGTCAACTCGTAGTTCACCAGGTCGTAAGCATAGACCTTGTTCACGCGTGGCGCGCTGCAAAGCTCGTAGCCCCTCACCGCCAGGACCTTCGTCACCGTATCGGCCGTCGGGTCAATCACAGTGATGTCTCGTGAGCCGCCGCAGTACACGCGGTTAGTCGGCGCGTGCCAGATAACGGACCGCGGGGACCGCCCCACCTGGACGTGCCCAACCGGTTGGTTTGTCGCAGCGTCTATAGCGCCGACCTCGCCACGAACAGAGGGGATCGCGTAGTAGATCTTGTCGTCGGTCGAGTCGTAACACATCAGCCGGGATTGCCCGCCGATGAAGATGGTGCGAAGCAGGCTGTCGGTGCCGGTGTCGAAGACCGCCACGGCCGGCCCGGCATGGTCGGTGGAGTACATGCGGCCACGCTTTGAGCTTGCCAGCAGTTTGCCCTTCCAGGGGCCTGGTATCCTCACGGCTAGGGTGTCGGCAACTCCGTCTATCGCCAATATCACATCGTTCGGCGACGAGGCCGCGTGGCACGTAGCATAGACCCGGTCGGCAATGGTATCGCAGGCGATGGAAAAGACGTCATCCACGTGTAGATGGCGTAGCCGGGCGACGACTGTATCGGCAGTGCAGTCGAAGACCCACACCCCACTCACGTCGTAGATGCTGTACAGCTTCTGAGTGCGCGAATTGAGGCACATCACAGGACCTCCGCCCCTCAGCGTGTCCAGCACTACCCCGGTCGTGCCATCTAGTACGAAGCAGGACAGATACACCTTGTTGGCGACAGCGTTCACCACAAATCCCCCGGTCCACGTTCCATCATAGACCGCGACAACCGAGTCGTTCGCACAATCAATCACCGTGAGTGTGTCGTACGCCGCACAGAAAACCCTGTTGCTCGTGGGA
>CAZSUX010000158.1:0-6771 GCA_964610135.1 uncultured bacterium
CCCTTTCCCCTTCGCATCTTGGCGTTCTTGGCGACCGGTCATCCCATCCAGCCGCTTGCCTTGACGCGGTGCCGGAGTTGGGGTAAGTTAGGACATGAGCATAGCTGAAGTCACGGCGAAGGCCGTCCCGATACTCAGGCGACACGGAGCCCGCCGGGCCGGTCTGTTTGGCTCGGTCGTGCGCGGCGACGACCGGGCAGGGAGCGACGTTGATTTCCTGGTGGAACTTGATGGCGAACAGAGTCTGCTCGACGTCATCGGCCTGAAGCAGGAACTCGAGGAGGCCCTTGGCCGGCGGGTTGACGTCGTGGAATACGACGCGGTCAAGCCGGTCATCCGCGACCGGGTGCTGTCGGAGCAGGTGCCGATTCTGTGAACCGTGACCTGCGGCTGTATGTCGAGGACATCTGGGAAAGCATCACTGCCATCGAAGAATACACCCGGGGCGTGTCGAAGGCGGGGTTCGAGGATGACCGCCAGTTGCAGGATGCCGTGGCGCGGCGACTGGAGACGATTGGCGAGGCGGTGAAGCACTTGCCGGACGATTTCCGCCTCCGGTATCCTGAGGTGCCGTGGAAGCAGATTGCCGGCCCGCGCGATGTGCTCATCCACGAGTACTTCAACGTGAGAATCATGCGCGTCTGGTACGTGGTCGCGAATAACCTGCAGGCACTGAAGCAGGCAATAGCGCGGGCCCGGACTTCACCGGACAACTGACCGACGCTCGCGGCAGAGCCGCGAGTCTCCAACCACCCAATTCGCGGAGAATCACACAGGCACCGTATTTCCGGGAACTCCGGGACATCCCACAGACCGTTGTAGATTCCAGATTGCAGATTGACGCGGCCGCAGGCCGCGAGTGACCAGTGACCAGTTCCCAGTGTGCAGTCAGCAGGCTGGAGAAGCCGAACGCGAACTCCTGAATAGCCGTCAGCCGTGAGCCGTTGTCCGTGAACCGTGGACAGTAGACGCGCACTGCGGGCGCGAGTTACCAGTGACCAGTCCCCAGTCTGTAGTTGGCAGTGACGCAGCTTGAAACTTGCCGCTTGCGCTTACCTGGCCGGGGTGCTTGATTGGCTCGCCGCGGAGTGTATAATCAGCCGTATGCTTCTTGAGTACCTAAGCGCAGCGATGAAGACCGCCTCCTACGAGAAACTAGAGGATGGCAGCTTCTGCGGCACCATCCGACGCTGCCCGGGAACGATCGCTTTTGCCCGGACACTCTACAAGTGCCAGGAGGAGTTGCGCTCGGTTCTTGAGGACTGGCTCATCGTCAAGTTGCGCCACGGCGATGCGATTCCGGTACTCAGCGGCGTCAACCTGAACCTCCGCGCCTCTCGCGCCACGCCCGCCTCGGCTCGTGGCTAGATGGGCGCCCTGCAAGCGGGCCGACTTCGTCCGCGAGCTCAAACGGCTTGGTTTCTCCCCACCCGAACCGGGGGGCCGGCACGACTTCATGCGCCACGGCACGTACACACTCACACTGCCCGGCAATCCCGAGTACTCGGTTCCGCAGTTGCGTATGCTCCTGCGCGAAGTCAAGCTAGGAATGGGACGCAAGGTCACGCTCGACGACTGGGTGGCGCTCTAGCGCCGGCCGACGCGCGGGCGACGTCTCCCCTGCCAACGCGCCTCCGGCGCGAGTTGTCAGTTCCTGGTTCCTAGTTCGCAGTAGCGGTCTCCTGATTCCAAACAGCCAACCCATTTCAGATTCCAGATTTCAGATTGTAGACTAGCCGCGCCTCCGGCGCGAGTTTCGAGGTTCCAGTATCCAGTTGCCAGTAGCGGACTCTGCACTTCTGACACGCATTCTACCGGCCTGACCCGCGTTCATCATGATGAACGTGGCGCTCTGCGGGCAACGTCATTCTGGACTCCCGATGCGGACCGGGGCGTGAGTTCTCGCTGGACTTGACCTTTTCGGTTCGCCGGCATATAGTTGAGCAATGACCACAGAGGACCGACTGCTGCTTCAGAGGCTGAAGGCCAAGATTGTTGAGCGCCTGCCCCTGAGGCGCCTCGTCCTTTTCGGGTCCCGCGCCCGGGGCGACAATGAACCCGACTCCGATGTTGACGTGCTGGTCGTGCTCGACGGCCCGGTGTCCCACGAGTCCGAGGAGTACGTACGGTCCTGTGCATGGGAGTTGAGCTATGAGAATGGCGTAGTCATCTTCCCACTCGTGGTCGCGCGTACGGAGTGGGAGGAAGGTCCGGCCAGCGCGTCGCTGCTGGCGGCGGCGGTCGGCAATGAGGGCATTGAGGTATGAAGCCGGAGCACGTGTCCGAACTTGTCCGGCTGCGCCTGAAACAGGCCCAGGAGACACTCGGCGACGCGCGTGCCCTGCTTGATGCAGGCCGGACTCCTCGGAGCGTCGTGAACCGGGCCTACTACGCGATGTTCTACGCCGTGATGGCTCTGCTGCAGAGCACCGGCAAGGCAGCATCAAAGCACGCCGGGGTCATCAGCCTTTTCGATAAGGAGTTCGTACACGCCGGCGTCTTTCCGGTAGAGATGTCCCGGGCGCTGCACGAGGCCTTCGACGAACGCCACGAGTCCGACTACGAGACCATCAAGGCAGCGACGCGGGACGAGGCAGCCCACCTGCTCGCCGAGGCCGAGCAGTTCGTGGAGCAAATCGCCAGGCACCTCCAGCGGCAGACGGCAGACTGACCGCCTTGGTCCCGCAACGGCGACAGCATCCCATACGGGAACGCGCGAGCGTCCCCCTGCCACCAGAAGCATTCCGGACTGTTGATTCCAGATTCTAGATTAGCCGCGCCTCCGGCGCGAGTTTCCAGTTACCAGTTTGCAGGTGGCAGTAGCCGGACCCGAACTCCTGAATAGCCGTCAGCCATGAGCCGTTAACCGTCAGCGTCCTCGCACGCCCGCGCGTTCGTCCACCTCGATTCCGGCTTGCTTGACGCTTGGCGCATTCCGCCCTATGCTGACTCAGTCTGGAGGACACACTGACATGAACACAGTCAGAGACGAAGCCAGGAAGCTCATTGACCAACTGCGCGACGAAGCGACCTGGGACGACGTCATGTATGAGCTGTACATCAAGAAGAAGCTCGCCGTCGCCCTGAAGGCTGTCGAAGAGGGTCGCGTGGTGGCCCACGACGCGGTCAGAAGGAAGCTCCTGAGCGAATGTACCTCGTCTGCCCCGGGTCGAGTCAGTGGCTGAAATGACATGACGAAGCGCGAGTCACTATTGAAAGAGCTCGACCGAGTTCCCGATTCGGTCCTGGATGAGGTCGCTGACTTCGTACGCTTCCTGCAGGCAAGAGTGACGCGGGACAGCATGGCAACTGCAGTTGCCAGCGAGTCGAGTTTGAGGAAGGACTGGCTGCGACCGGAGGAAGACGAAGCATGGCAAGATCTGTGAGGGGCGACATCGTGGTCGTGCCTTTTCCCTTCTCGGACCTGACTCAGGCAAAGCGCCGCCCCGCGTTGGTTCTGGCCGAGCTCGAAGGAGCGGATCTGATTCTCTGTCAGATCACAAGCCGGGCAGTGTCCGACGGCTACGCTGTCAGCCTCTCGGACGCAGACTTCGTAAATGGCGGGCTGAAACACGAGAGCAATATTCGGCCCAATCGCATATTCACTGCCGACAACGCCATCGTGCTCTACCGCGTTGGCTCAGTCGCCCGGGCCAAGCTCACCGAAGTCGTGGACCGGGTGGTTACGATACTCCGAGCCTAGACAACACCGTCACTGCGGCAGCATCGGCGCTGGCCGTGAGCACCGAACTACGGACTGCAAGCCGCAGGCTGCAGACCACTTCACGCCCGCGCGGGATTGACTCTCAGGCGCACCCCGGTAAGCTGGTAGCCGTCCTGTGCTGACGTTTCCCTCGCTACTGCTGGCCGCGCTGGTCGGGCTGATGCCGCCGGCATCGGTCAGGGCAGTGGACGCCCCGAACGACCAGGGGCAGTCAATCAACGTAACGTGGGCCGCTGCCGAAGGCGAGACGGCCACGATTACCGGCTACAAGGTGCTGCGCTCGTGCGCGCCGGACACCGGGTTCACCGAAGTCGGAGTCCAACCCGCGGCCAACCTTGAGTACACCGACAACGATGTGACCGACGGCACCAAGTACTGGTACGCGGTCGAAGCGAAGACCGAGGCCGACTCGGCCCGCAGCGACACGGTTGGCCCGGTTGTGAGCAGGGCCCAGTGGTTCAATACCGCCCGCACGAACATCCTCATCCTGACCGTCGTCATCTGCGCCCTGTTCATGTACTACATTCAGCGCGCGCGCAAGGGCGCGAAGATGTACATCCGCAAGATTGCCGGGCTCGACGCCATCGACGACGCGCTCGGCCGCGCGACCGAGATGGGCAAGCCGATACTCTTCAGCTTCGGCCTCGGCTACATCACCGACATGGTGGTCATCGCCGCCCTGCCGCTCTTGCGCAAGATCGCCAAGAAGTCGGCCGAGTATTCAACCCGGCTCATCGTACCCAATTCCGACCCCATTGTGATGACCGCGGCGCAGGAGACGGTGAAGGAAGCCTACACCGAGATGGGCCGGCCCGATTTCTACAACGCGGACAATGTGACGTTCCTGACTTCGGACCAGTTCGGCTACGCCGCGGGCGTGGACGGCATCATCCTGCGCGAGAAGCCGGGCGCCATCTTCTGGTTCGGCTACTTCTACGCCGAGTCGCTGATCATGGCCGAGACCGGTCACTCGGTCGGCGCCATCCAGCTTGCCGGCACCACCGAGACAACCCAGCTTCCGTTCTTCGTTGCCGCCTGCGACTACACCATGATCGGCGAGGAGATTTACGCGGCGTCGTGCTACCTGCGGCCCGAGCCGGTGCTGTTGGGCACGCTCAAGGGCGAGGATTTCATTCGATTCTGGCTGATAGTGCTGACCACCGCCACCGTCGGGCTGGGCACGCTTGGCGCGGTGTTCTCGAAGCAGACACCGGTGCTGAACAAGATATTCGAAACCGTGGTCCGCTGGGCCACGCCAGCATACTAGAAGAGAAGTGATGGTAGTGGTCAAGTGTTCCAGTGCCCCAGTGCCGAACTCTGTCTCCGCCCGCCACTCGACCACTAGACCACTAGACCACTGGGCCACTCCTCTATGAAACGCTCCGTCCCGCTGATAGTCGTCTTCACGACCGCGGTGATGCTCATCGTGGCTTTCTTCATCCCCCACAAGCCGTTCGGCAACCTGGAATCGCGGTTCCTGAACTGGTACACCATCGTCTCCGGGTTCACCTTCCTGCTCGGGCTCGACTCGCTGACCCGGCATCACCTGACGCGGGTCTTCCGCCGCGGCGAGGGTTGGGGCTACAGCCTGGTGCTGGTGCTTTCCCTGTTCGCTACGATGACGCTCGGATTCTACTCGTGGTTCAAGTTCCAGAGCCCGTTCGCCCTGCGCGCGCCGTTCATGTGGCTCTACACCTTCATGATTATCCCGCTCCAGTCCACGATGTTCGCGAGCCTCGCCTTCTTCATCGTATCGGCCGCGTACCGGGCGTTCCGCATCCGCAACTTCGCCGCCACGCTGCTCTTGTTCGCCGCGGTCCTGGTGATGGTCGGCAACGTACCGCTGGGCGGCTCGATATGGCGCAGTATCGGTGCGCTCGTGCACGCGATTGTGCCCGCGGTGGACCTGGTGAAGTTCGGCCGGCTGGAGGCGTTCGCGGCAATCAAGGACTGGCTGATGTCCATCGCCACCGCTTCGGCGGTGCGCGGCATCGGCATCGGCCTAGCCCTCGGCGGCATCGCCATGTCCCTGCGCATCATCCTCGGAATCGAACGCACCTATATGTCGTGAAGGAAAGTGAATGGCAGTGATCAAGTGGTCTAGTTCTCCAGTGACGGACAACCGGAATCCCGCGCACTCGACCACTAGACCACTGGACCACTCGACCACTCTTCTATGAAATTCTGGCAGCGCATCTCGTCCGTTGACAGCCGCATCCTCTACCTGCTGCTGGCCCTGGCCGTTGCCCTGCCGCTGATTATCAAGCCGAGAATCAACATCCGGGTGTCTGAACCGGTGCGCAGCGCCTTCGAGGCAGTGAACAAGCTCAAGCCCGGTTCGGTCGTTCTGGTTTCCATCGACTACGACCCTTCATCCGCGCCCGAAGTCCAGCCCATGCTCATCGGCCTCCTGCGCCACGCGTTCAAGAAGGACCTGAAGGTCATCATCATTGGCCAGCTCGCGCTCGGCCTGCCGCTCGCGGAAATCGCCCTGAACCAGGTCGCGCCCGAGATGAACAAGGTCTACGGTAAGGACTACGTGAACCTCGGGTATCGGCCCGGGTACACCGCGATGATGGTCGGCATCGGCCGCGAAATCCGTGACTACTTCCGCACCGACTACCGCGGGGTGCCGGTGGACTCGTTCGAGTTCATGCGCAAGGTTCACAACTACCGGGGCATTGGCATCCTGGCTTCGCTCGCCCACGGTGCGACCGCCGACGCCTGGATTCAGTACGTGGGCGGCCGTTACAACGTACCGATCATCGTCGGCTGCACCGGCGTCAACGCGCCCAACCTCTACCAGTACCTGCACGCGGGCCAGATCGAGGGCATCATCGGCGGACTGCAGGGCGCGGCCGAGTACGAGACCCTCCTCGACAAGCCGGGCTCGGCCACGCTCGGGATGCCGGCCCAGTCTTCCGCCCACGGACTCATAATCCTGCTGCTCATCATCGGCAACATTGGGTTCCTGCTGTCGCGCAAGAAGAAAGCTGAAAAGAAGTGATGGTAGTGGTCAAGAGGTCTAGTGCTCAAGTGGCGAAGGT
>CAZSUX010000159.1:0-6770 GCA_964610135.1 uncultured bacterium
GCCGCGAGCATTGCGCGGTCCAGTGACGGATTGAGGTTGAGGTCCAGGTTGAGATACAGTGCAGGATTCAGTTGCCGACGCAGTTGCAGACGCAGTGCGCTACATTGTGCGCGGTACTTTGGCCGGTACTTTCCGACGAACAATGCAAGGTGCAATGACGGTGCGAATTCAAGGTAGAGGTAAAGGCAAAGGTGAAGGCAAAGGCTGAGGCTGAGGTTGAGCCCGAGGCAGGGACGAAGGCAGAGGTTGTGGTTAGGGCTGAGGCTGAGAGCCGGGCTGCGGCTCTAGTAGTGCGCTTCGAGGAAGGGGAAGAAGGCAGGGCGCAAGGAGCGCAATTCAGAATGCAGATATCAAAAGTCAAAATGCAAAATGGCAGCCCCGAACCGCGGCGGTTTGCGGGAACGCTAGTAGTGTTGTTCCAGGAACGGGAAGAAGGCGGCGTCGAGTGCCGTGTAGCCGGCTTCGTTGGGGTGCGAGTCGTCCGTGCCGGTGGCGTATCCGGACTTGAGGTTTCCCGAACCATCAACCAGCACCGAGTACATGTCGAAGACCTCGAGCGTGCCGGGGTGCTGCGCCGCCAGGGTGAGCAGCTTCTGGTTGTACGCGCGGTGGTTCCAGACCAGCCATTGGTCAGTGGCGTTGGCGACCTGCGGCAGGGCATTGCCGGCGATCATCTTGAGACCACGCCCCGTTGCCGCGGCGTACACCGAGTCAACGTAGTTGACGTTGCGGTCGAGGTTCTCCTGCGCAGCCACCGAGTCTCCCCCGTCGAAGTCCTCGAAGCAGAGTTTGAAGAAGAGCACCGGTTGGTCGCAGAGCGCCAGGCTGTCGACTATCGCCTGGGCGCTGGCGACGATATCGGGCGGCGACTGGACTTCATGGTATTCGAGCGTGAACCGGTCGTAGGTATGCGGGCTCCCGCCCCAGTGGCTGAACCAGCCACCCATGACTGACCGGCCGAGCATGTAGACCATCGCCGCCGACGCCGTCGTGTCCCCGGTGAAGAACTGGAACGGCCCCGCCGGCTCGAGCCGGTTGCCGGCGACATCGGTGGCGGTCGTGTCCACGGTGAACGTGTAGGATGTCTGAACGCCCAGCAGCGTATCCGGCTTCCAGTACATCATCGAGTCAGTGGCCCAGTCGAATCTGCCCGCGGTCAGAGGCGCGATGCTGAACGCGACCTCGACCGAGGCGGCGTCCATCGCCTCGGAGAACGTCACCCGAACTTGAGTGTTAGTCGAGACCCCGGTCGCGCCGCTAGCCGGATGAATCGAGACTACAGCGGGCGGCGTGTTGTCGACCGGCTTGCAGGCAAGCAACAGCAGGAGACAACAGGAAAGGACTCTAGGGGTCAAGGATTCTGGGATTCTAGTGCGGACACCGCACCCCTCGACTCCTTCAACCCTTGAGTCCTTTCTGCTCAATTCTGCCTTCTGCATTTTGGTTTCTGGATTCTGGATTATCCTAACCCTGCTGTCTATTCGACCGTGACGCTCTTGGCGAGGTTCCGCGGCTTATCGACGTCGCAGCCGCGGATAACCGCGGAGTGGTAGGCAAGGAGCTGAAGCGGAATCGCGACGAGCATCGGCATCAGGTACTCGGGCGCTTCCGGAACTGAGAAGACCGTGTCGGCCAGCTCTTCGAGCGCCGCGTCGCCCTCGGTTCCGATTGCGATGATAAAGCCCTTGCGCGCCTTGGACTCGGCCAGGTTCGACAGCATCTTCTCGTGTACCGCGTCGCGCGGCGCGATGCCGATGACCGGCGTGTTCTCGGAGATCAAGGCGATCGGCCCGTGCTTCATTTCGCCGGCCGCCAGCCCGGTCGCGTGGACGTAGGATACTTCCTTGAGCTTGAGCGCGCCTTCGAGCGCCGACGGATAGTTGATGCCGCGGCCGAGGAAGAGGAAGTCGTGGGCGCCGGAGAGTTGGTCCGCGGTCGTCTTGACCCTGGCGTCGAGCTCGAGCGCCTGTTGCATCCGGTCCGGCAGCTCGCGGCAGTGGTGGACGATGTCGTCGAACTTGTCGTCGGGCATCGTCTTGCGCACCCGCGCGAAGTGGAGCGCGAGCGAAAGCAGCGTGAATATCTGGGCGGTGTAGGCCTTGGTCGAGGCGACCCCGATTTCCGGACCGGCGTGGATGTAGACCGACGAGTCGGCCTCGCGGTCAATCGATGAACGCTTGGTGTTGAGCACCGCCAGCGAGTGGATGTCGCGCACTTTAGCCTCACGCAGGGCGGCGAGCGTGTCCGCGGTCTCGCCCGACTGACTGACGGGAATCATGAGGGTCCGGCCGTCGTAGATGAACTCGGATGTACGGAGCTCGGAACTGATTTCGACCGAGACCGGGATGCGGCAGAACTTCTCGAAGTAGTAGCGGCCCACCAGCCCCGCGTGGTAGGATGTGCCGCAGGCCTGGATGACTATCCGCTCGATCTTCTCCACCTCGTCCGGGTAGAGCAGGAACTCCGGATCGAGCACTACTCTTCGGTTCCGGAACCGGTGCTTGATGCCCTCCGCGATGATCTGCGGTTGTTCGTAGATTTCCTTGCGCATGAAGTGCGGATATCGGCCCTTGGTCACTGGCTTGGCCTTGAGGTCGATGGCGACGAACGGACGCTCGACGCGCTTTCCCCTGATGTCGGTCAGTTCGAGCGACTCGCGCGTCACGACTGCGATGTCGCCATCCTGCATCGCGAGCATCCGCCGGGCGATGCCGACCAGCGCCTGCGAATCGGACGCGACGATGTATTCTCCTTCGCCCTGGCCGATGACCAACGGGCTGCCGACCTTCATCGCGACCAGCCGATCCGGTTCTTCGGCCGAGACGACAACAATCGCGTATGATCCTACGAGTTCGGATGCAGCCTTGCGCACGGCAGTAGCAAGGTCTTCCTTGTGGTACGACTCAATCAGGTGGACGATGGTCTCACTGTCGGTCTCCGACACGAACCGGTGTCCCTTGGCGACGAGCCGCTTGCGCAGTTCGCGGTAGTTCTCGATTATGCCATTGTGCACCAGCGCCATACGGCCGTAGCAGCCGGTGAACGGGTGGGCGTTCTCGTCAGTTGCCTTCCCGTGCGTGGCCCAGCGGGTGTGGCCGACCCCGAGGTTGCCCGTCACCGGGCTGCTCGCGAGCAGCTCCTTCAGCTTCTGCAACCGGCCAGCGGTCTTGCGGACCGTTAGTCCGCCGTCAACCGCGGCAATCCCGCACGAATCGTAGCCCCGGTACTCAAGCCGCTCCAGCCCAACCATGATAACGTTCGCAAGGTCGCGCGGTCCGATGTAGCCGACTATGCCGCACATGCTAGGAAGGGGTCCCGGGGGCCAGGGGTTCCAGGGTTCTGGTTACCGGAACCCCCGAACCCCGGAACCCTCGAACCCTCTTCGTGATCACTTCTTCTCTGCCTCTTTCCCGTTGGCCGCGAGCGCTTTGCGTACGCGTTCGGCCAGTTCCTTGGCTTGAACTTCGGTCTTCGCCTCGGTGATGATTCTCACAATCGGCTCGGTGTTAGAGAGACGGACATGCGCCCATGAATCCTCAAGGCTGAACTTCAGTCCGTCCTGCTGGTCGACCTGCGAGCCCTCGAACGCCTTGGCCAGTCGCTCTTCCCGCTCGGCGAACTGCTCGCGGGTCAGCGCCATCTTGGTCTTTACCATCTGGTACCGAGGCAGGGTTGCACCGATGGCGGAGAGCGGCTCGCTCCCCAGGCTCACCAGCCCGATGACCGTCGCCGCGGCCACCAACCCGTCGCGAGTGAAGTTCAGCTCGGGCAGAATCACGCCGCCGTTGCCTTCGCCGCCCAGCACTGCCTGAACCTTCTCCATCCGATCCGCCACGTTCGCCTCGCCGACCGGGGTCCGCTCGACCGTCGCCCCCAGTTCGGCGCAGACGTCGTCGACCGCGCGAGTAGTCGAGAGATTGACCACCACCGGCCCCTTGCGCTGGGGCAATACGTACTTACAGGCAAGACAGATTGTCGCCTCTTCACCCAGCGCCGCACCGGTTTCGTCAACGCAACTGAACCGGTCTCCGTCCGGGTCGAAGGCAATGCCCAGGTCGAGCTTCCGCTCGCGCACCAGGTTGCAGAGGTCGCCCAGGTTCTGCGCCTCGGGCTCGGGTTTGCGCGGGAAAACCACGCCCTGTTTCATCGGCTCGATGCTGCAGTTCAGCCGGACCGGCTCCGCGCCCAACGCCTCGACCAGTTGGCACGCCGCGACCGAGGCCGCGCCGTTCACCGCATCGACCCCGACCTTCAGCTTCCGCTCGATCAGCGCGGGCCTGATGCCGCGGAACAGCTCATTCGACAGGATCGAGTTAATGTGGGCGTAGATGGCGTTCGCGTTCTTCTTGACCGGGCGCAGTGCGTCCCAGTCCGCATACTTCGCGCCTTTGCCTTTGACCAGCCGGCGGAACGCTGCCACCTCATCCGGGGACAGAAACTGGCCCTCGCGGCTGACGAACTTCATGCCGTTCCATTGCTCCGGGTTGTGGCTGGCGGTGAGCATGAGGGCGCCGGCGAGTGGGCCACGGCGGGTGACGTAGACTACGGTCGGCGTCGGACAGATGTCGAGGTCCATGACCTCGCAGCCGACCGACACCAGCCCGGCGATCGCGGCCGTGTGCATCATCTCGCCCGAAGCCCGGCAGTCACGGCCGAGGGCGACGGTGCCGTGCCCGACAAAAGTGCCGAACGCGGCAGCGTAGCGTGTGACGGTTTCCGGGGTCAGACCGTCGCCGACGATGCCGCGCAGACCGGAAATCCCGAAGATGGGTATCTGCACCGTCGGTGATTATAGCCACCGCGCAGCGCCCGTCAAACCTCTAGCGCGGGCGCTGAATGCTCACCGGGTGGAGGAACTGCTGGAACTCGACCGACCGCCCTTCCGGATCGCGGCCGTAGAAGTGGTAGATACGGTACTTCGCGTTCTCTTTCGGCGGGCCGAGCGCGACGTCGGCAAGCCGCCCATACATCACGTCGACCTCGGCCCGCGTCTCATAGAAGAAGGTGAAAACGCCCTGCGTGTCCGCCGCCCCCTGCTGGTTGAAGCCGAGCAGAAGGTTACCGTGCCGCAGGATAGCGATGCCCGGCTGCTCAAGCCAGACCGTCATCCCCACCCGCTCGCGATAAAATGTCACGACGCGCTCGAACTCGCGGGTCCGGAGGAAGACGATGCCGGCCAACGGTTACTCCAGCAGCACCAACTGAACCGCGTCGCGCTGTCCGCCCGTGCAGCAGAAGTAAACACCGCCCGGTAGCATCCTACCACTCATGTCACAGCCGTCCCAGACCAAAGACGAGAAACCGCCCGGCTGTATCACCCGCAGCGTGCGGACACAGCGGCCGGCGGCGTCGAAGATGCGCAGCTCGGCCGGAGCGGCATCCGGGTCGGATGCGACCTGGAAGCGGACCTGCCTGTGGGCCGGGTTCGGCCTCGCCTCAAGCCACGTACCACCTGCGGTCAGCCAGGCGTCAGCGACGCCGGGAGCGGGAGAGACTTCGACCGAGTCCTGCAGCCGGTCGTTGGCCGGCAGCGTGTCGGTTCCCAGTTGGGTCGAGCAGGTGACGGCGTAGAAGCCCGGCGCGTAGCTCACGGTCCAGTCCGGGAAGACCACGGCCAGCTTCGTGCCCGCGCCGTGACCGGTCACGGCGACGACGGTATCGTAGTCCGGGCCGATGACCATCCGCGCGTTGTAGCTCTCGCTGCGGTTCCCGTAGTTGTAAAGGGTGCAGGCAGGCGCAACAACGCTGCCCGACTCCACCGCCGCCGCGGGCGAGGCGATGCTCGCGACCCCGACGTCGTGGCGGGGGGTTGTGTCGTTCCTGACCTTCACCATCATGCTGTCGGCCGCGGTGTTGCCGTATTCGTCGCGGGCGATAACCTTCACCCAGTAGTCGCCGTCGGCCGTTAGGGTGGTGTTCCAGCCGGCCAGCGAATCCGAAGGCTCGATCAGCGAGTCGCCGTCGGTATTGGTAAAGATGTAGAAGTACTGCCGGGCGAGCGAATCGTAGTCACAGCGCGTGGGGCAGGTGGCGTCCTGTTTGTACACCGTGCGCGCCTGATAGGGGGTGTAGCCGTCGATCGAGTCCGACATCTCCACCGCCCGCGTCAGCGGCACGACGTAGCTGCCGGACGTATCCCGCACCGAGTAGTCGATGCGGTAGATGCAGACTCGCCAGAGCCGGTGGTTGATCTTGTCATCCAGCCGGCAGATGAGATCAACCGTCCCGTAGACGCTGTCCTTGGTCTGGTAGGTGCTCGTGTTGTCGAGGCAGATAGCGATACGCTGCCCGGTGTAGGCGTCGAGGAAAGTCGGCACCGTCGAGTCGTTGTCAGGCGAAAGGTCGAGCAACGGGTTGTGGTAGAACACACCGTAGTCCGACCAGATGACTCCCGAGTACTGGTTGGCCGAGAAGTGATTGTGGTGAAACCCGGCCACGGTCCAGGTGGCGATGAACCCAAGCGTGTCGCCGACCGCGATCGTATCGCCAGCCTGCACCTGGATGGTCGTATCGTCCATGTGGTAGTACATGTACCCGGAACAGAACGCCGAGCCCGCCGAATCGGCGACCGTCACACCGTTGTACAGCGGGCTGCCGCCGAGCCAGACCCTCTTGACGTAGCCGGGCTTGATTGCCACGGCCGGTGACTGCGCCGGCACCATGATGTCCTGCCCGTTGTGGAGATAGGCCGAGCCGTAGTTCTGGTAGTTGCCCCAGGAGTTGCCGATGGGATGGACCGAATCCATCGGCAGGGACGGCCAGGGCAGCGC
>CAZSUX010000160.1:0-6769 GCA_964610135.1 uncultured bacterium
AGGTGCAGACCATGGTCAGGCCCTGCGCCAGCGAAGAGGGCAGATTGGGAATGACGATGCTGTCGATGGTCCCACCCGGCCCCGTGAGTGAACCGGTGACGCTGACCGAATCCACTGGCGATATGCTGGGCCCGTCGATGGTGTCCGGATTGTATGAGGCACTCGTGTTGGCCAGTACGAACTCGCCGCGCACGCACTCCAGGGATTCTCCCGCGGTCGCCCATCTCCGCAGCCGCAGAGTATCGGACGCTACGTCGAGCGAGTCGTCGTCAATGTCGAGGTCGCCAAGCTGGTAGAACCGGAATATGCGTAGCCCGAATCCCCCGTAGTAGACATAGTCTCCGTCGGTCGTGAGGGCGTGCCAGCCAAGGCTGCCACCGTAGTATCCAGCCAAGGTTGGGTGGGTCGCGTCTGAAACCGAGATGGCCCACAATCCGGAGTTGCTACCGGTCGCAGTGAAGGCGTAGCCGCGGATCAGTGCTATTCCAAAGCCGGTGAAGGCTGTCGAATCCAGGGCCCCGACTTCGGCCGGGTGTGTGGGGTCAGCAACGGAGGCGATCCGAAAACTGCCCAGGCATCCGACATATGCGTAGCTGTCGCGTACCGCCACGCCCCTGACATCACCTGGCGTGTACTGCCCCACCTCGACCGGATGTTCCGGGTCGGCAACCGAGATAACGTGCACTCCACCCAGGCCGGCTGGGGCGTAGGCGTAGTCGCCGACAACGTCCACATACCGCCATCGGTGAATACCCGTATGGCGAATCCACCCGACCTCAGTCGGGTGCGTCGGGTCAGCCACTGAGACGATGCTCAGGCCTCCGGTGTCAACCACATACGCGAAGTCACCTCTGACCTTGACCCCGTAGGCCGCGCGCTCGCTCCATCGGGCTACTTGAACCGGATTCGCCGGGTCGGCAATCGAGAAGACCCGCAACCCTGCTGTATCCTCTGCGTAGTAGACGTGCTCTCCGCTCACGGCAACGTCCCACGACAGAGCCGTCGTAGTACACCGCCAGACTTCTACCGGATGCGCGATGTCAGACAATGACAGGACATGTAGACCATCACACCCGTCGTCTGAGGACCCGACCACATAGGCATACGTCCCCTTCACGGCCACACCTCTGACTTCCGCCGACGAGCCCCATCGGCCAACCAATCGGAAGTAGAGGGAATCCGCTGCCGGCGCGATGCCGACCAGCACAACGCACAGGCAGAATGCCAGCGCTGGGTTCCTCATGATGGCCTCCTGCAGAAAAGCACAAACCCAAGCTCAGACGCTGGGAACGTAAACGTCTTCACTGCTTCTAAGTCGATCTGCCAAATCGGATTCCTGGCTTGTCAATAGCCGGCCTGGCGCCCGCCACCAGCGTTCCGGAGAACCTACGCGGCGAGCGGTCCAAGCAGGCAGTCCGCAGGCGAGAACAGGCGGCCACCCGCGGACTGCCTCAAGTACGTCGAACCGTCCTGTCACTCTTGGTCGTCGTACGTAACCTCGATGTACGGCCAGCGACCCTGAAGGGAATCCTCCTGCCCGTAGATGTTCGTATACGTGCTGTCGACTGAGCCGTGGTAGACCCAGCCCGTGAGGATCGTCTTCCAGGAGTTAGGCTCGGCAGCGCAGGCACTTTCTGCGATGGCTTGGCAGGCGTCGACGGTAAGTGGGACCTTGCACCAACCGTCAGCCTCGTGAATGACGTCCACAGCCACAGTATCGGTGCTGCCCCATATCGCCCAGAATACGGCTTGCTCGCTCCAGATAGGAGGCCACTCCACGTCCAAGAACCAGCTATTGACGAGAAAGGACTCTCCCTCCCCTTGCTCTGTATGTGAACCCTGGTAGTAGTAGAGCGTGCAGTAGCATGTGGGGGCAAAGCCGCCTTCCAAGGGGTCGATGTGAGGCACCGTGAACATACAGATGCCGTTGCAGCGCGGCCAGGCGCGACCGTATTGATCCTCCTCGTAGCCAACCTTGATCGTGCCGTAGTGCCAGTAGCAGGCGCCAAGCGTCGTGCCGTACACGGACTGGTACCAATCGACATGGCCGGTCGCGTTCAAGAGGGTGGGCTCGCAATAGAGCGTTTGCCACGCTGCGGTATGCACGTCGTTGTTCGGAATGCCGATCGGCTCTTTGCAGCCAACCAGCATGACGATTGCCAGCGCGATGAGCGCCAGCGTTGTTCGACTCGATCTAACCATTGCTTCTCCTTGCAGCCGGGGTTCAATCGTCCGCCTGCAGGCTGAATATAGTCTCTCTCTTTCTCTCTCTGTCAAGCAAAACCTTCGGCTCCCGCTTGAGAAACTAACTACTTGTATGTCAATGATTTATAGACCATAGCAGACTACCGGTACTCCGCGTGGCCGTGCCCGAAGTTAAGGGGTGTCGCGGGCTGACGGCCAATCTGCGCGTCTCCGCCCTTGGCTGGATTGCGCGTTTGCGTGGGTCCGGGACATCGGGAGCACACTATTGCGGAACTGGCTCCGCTGTCTCGCGACTTTCCTGCCACCTGTCAACGCCGAGCATTACCGAACAGCGTCAAGAACCCGGCAAGACAGACGCCGTCAGGGCTACATGCGGCAGAGTTGGCGGTCGAGGCCGCCGGTACGCTGGCCCGAGTGACCAGTTTCCAGTTGGCAGTTTGCAGTAGTCGGAAACGGCGGCTCCCCGCGAGAACGCAGAGCGGCGATGTTGCGGGCCTGCTCGAAGCTTCTGAGCCTCAGCCCGAGCTCCTTGGTCATCGGCAAGTCGCCAGTTTTCCGGTTCAACCGTTACCTCTGAATATGTAGCATACAACATTCTCCCCCGACCGCCAGATCACGTCCTAAGTCCTCTATCCTCAATCCTCTATCCTCTCTCCTCGCTGCGACCCCTCCTATGCCTCCCCCGTAGCTATCCCCGTTGCTTCCGAAGTCACGACCCAAGGAGCATCCCGGGGAACGACGCGGGCTACTTCGTCGGTTATTTCCAGCGCTACTTCTTCAGCTACCTCGTGAGCAACGACTAGAACTCCTTGTCCGGTTCCTTGCCGGGCAACAAGCACCGTTCCCTCCAAAGGTCAACTCTGAGTCCCAGTCCATATTCCCGTCCAAGTTCCTTCCCGGAATACTCGACAGGTAACCTTGAGACCAACGTGTGGAGCTTCTTGGAGAGGAACCAGGAAGGTTCCGGTGTCCGCCGCAATCGGAGCTAGACTTGGCCTGGCTCAGCAGGCTCCGGGACTGCCGTATAGCCCATCAGCCGATACAGGCCGCCCAACAGGACCAGCGCGACTATGGGCAGCAGTTCGTAGTAGACCCGCATCTCGTCCACGTTGCCGAATAGCCACGTGAGTACGAAGACCGGAAGCACGACCCAGTAGGCGTCCTTCAGGAACTGCGGAGCCCGCTTGAGCGCAAACAGGGAGGCGATGAAGCCAAGGACGTAGAGCACGTTGAAGCCCCTCGGCAGGAACTGCCAGCCCGTGATCGGGCGGAACAGAAACCAGTTGCGGGACACGGCAAGGACCTGGGCGTTGCGGAACAGGTGAAGTGCAATCGGCTCGCCGGGGTTGGTCCTGAAGTACCAGAGCAGGAAGCCCCGCACAACCAGCCAGAAGCCGACCTGCAGGCCGACGCCGACGACCATCTGCTTGGGCTTGAGCTTGCGCCTGTGCGCTTCTGAAACCGCCCAGACCAGCGTCAGCAGCAAAGCAGTCTCCTTGTTCACCACGCAGGCCGCGAACACCAGCGCGTAGAGCCAGAACCGGCGCGCGGCGATGAGCGCGAGCCCGAGTGTGAACAGGCACAATGCAGGCAGGTCGTAGAGCATGCTGCCGTAGCCGTAGAAACCGGGCAAGGCAAACATGACCACAAGCGGAATCACGTCCGCCGCCGGCGCGGGAGCGTCGAGTGTCAGCCGCGCGAGCCACCAGAGGGCGAGCGCGAACCCGATGGCGAACAGCAGCAGGATGTTCTTGGCGACAGTGAACTCGAAGGGATACTGGTACAGCCAGAGCGGATTGCCGTCGTTGGTGAGTGAGCAACGAACTTTCGCCTCTACCTGAGCCCTTGCTGCCGGCGGCGTGACGGCGACGGTCGCCCGTATCAGCCAGGGCACGAGCACGCGGGTCACGAAGGGCTGAGGCGCGCGGCCGTAGATCATGTCGCCGAAGAAGTCCTCTCCGCCCAGCCCCGGCTTCATGTTGGCCAGACCCGGGTAGCGGACGAACTCGGAGACAATGAAGCTGGCCACGGTCGCGTACAGCAGCAACAGGACGATCACCCGGACGAGCGTCACACTACCCTTTCGGCCGGCGTTCAAAACCGTCGAGTTCACGTCCTGTAGGATATTGCCCAAGCGGCAGGAGTCAAACATGCGCACCACCCTTGCCCCTCTCTCCCTACAAGTACGAGGGAGCGGTCGATTTTCGGCCACGCGGGTATCAGCAGGGAACCTCTGCGGAGATTGTTGAACCGGCACGGACGGCTCCCTGCGCGACGCAGTGCTTGACAAGCAGAATCTAGGCGCTAAAAAGATGGTAGGAGAAATCGAAAATGGCTAATCGCGAACTGATGTGCCTCGAATGTGGCCACACATTCGAGGTCTACACTGCCTCTGACGACGACGACGAGGAACTCGAAGCCGAGTGCCCGGTCTGCGGCAGCGTCGATACGACTCGCACGTACGACGAGGAAACCGAGGTCGATGAGGAGCACCTGAAAGAGGACGAAGACTCAGACGACTCGGACGACCTGAAGATCAACCTCGACGACGAGTAGGGCCTTCAGAAGAGTCTGAAGTCCAAAGTCACAAGTCCGAAGTCCAGCGTCGAATCCCCGACCTCATTTCCGGCCTGACCTTGGCCTTTGTCCTTTTCCCTTCTTCGCCCTCGCCTCTTGCCGCGTCCTGCCAGACTTTGGCATTTCCCCTTTCCCCTTCCCCGACTTGGCCTGCTGCCAGACGGCTTCCATCTCATCGAGACTGACCTGATCCAGTTCCCGACCCCGGGCCGCGAAGTGCTCCTCGATGCGCCGGAACCGGGCCCGGAACTTGGCAGTCGCATCCTTGAGCGTGCCTTCGGCATCAACGTCAAGATGTCGTGCCAGGTTCACCAGCGCAAGCAGTAGGTCGCCGAGCTCTTCTTGGACCCGCGCGCGGCTCTTGCGGCTCCGTGCGAGCTCGTCCCTTAGCTCACCGATCTCCTCCTCGACCTTGTCGAGCACTTGCTCCGGCTTGTCCCAATCAAACCCGACCCTTCTGCAGCGTTCCTGCACGAGTTGGGCCTGCTGTAGCGCGGGCATGGCAATCGGGATGCTCGAAAGCAGACCGCCGGTTCGCCTGTGCCTGCGCTTGATTTTCTCCCAGTTGGCCAGTACGTCGTCCGCGCCGCGCACCTTGGCCGTGCCGTAGATATGTGGATGGCGCTGCTTGAGCTTGGCAACCACGCCCCTGAGCGAATCATCGATCGAGATGCCGAGCTCCTTGCCGGCGACTTCAGCAAGGAACAGACCCATGAACAGGTAGTCGCCCAGCTCCTCGGTGATGGCTGCCTCGTCTCGCCGGCGCAGGGCTTCGTCCAGTTCGTAGGTCTCGTTCAGCAACATCGGCCGGGTCGAAGCCAGGGTCTGCTTCCGATCCCAGGGACAGCGCCGCCGCAGCAGACGCACGACTTCGAGCAGTTCGGAAAACATGCCCGAGTCTAAGCCCACAAGTGCCAAAGGTCAAACTCGGAAATGGCAAAGTCTAGAGGACGAGCAAGCCGGGACTTCGCCATTTCCCCTTCCCCCTTTCGTTGGGCATTAGTGATCGGCAATTGGTCATTCCTGCGCCTCCATTCTCCTTGACTTTTCCGCGCGGTGCGCTACCTTTAGCTTGATGTTAGCGGCCCGCGCGCCGAAGACACCGGAACACAATCGAATCTGCCGTTTGTCACCGTCCTCGACTGCCGGCCGCCTAGGATTCAAGGAGACCCTTTATGAAATCTGACCTCTTAGCGAAGACTGACCCGGAAGTGTTCGAGGCAATCAGCAAGGAAACGAACCGCGAGCACAACAACCTCGAACTCATCGCCTCCGAGAACTTCTGCTCCGAAGCGGTGCTCGCCGCGCTCGGTTCGGTCCTGACCAACAAGTACGCCGAAGGCTACCCGGGCAAGCGCTACTATGGCGGATGCAAGTGGGTCGACGTCGGCGAGAACCTGGCGATCGCCCGCGCCAAACAGCTCTTCGGCTGCGACCATGCGAACGTCCAACCCCATTCCGGCACGTCGGCCAACATCGCCGCCTACCTGACCCTGGCCAAGCCCGGCGACACGATTCTCGGCCTGAGCCTGAGCCACGGCGGCCACCTCTCGCACGGACACCCCCTCAACTTCTCCGGCCGCTACTTCAAGGTCGTGCCGTACATGGTCGACGCCAAGACCGAGACGCTCGACTACGCCGCCATCCGCGCCCTCGCCCTGGAGCACAAGCCGCGGGTCATAGTGTCCGGCGCTTCCGCCTACCCGCGCACGATTGACTTCGCCAAGTTCCAGGAGATTGCCGACGAAGTCGGTGCAGCCCAGCTTGCCGACATCGCCCACATCGCGGGCCTGGTGGTAACCGGTCTCCATCCGTCACCGGTCCCCCACGCCGACATCGTGACGACCACCACCCACAAGACCCTGCGCGGCCCGCGCGGCGCCATGGTGATGTGCAAAGAGAAGTACGCCGAGGACCTCGACAAGATGGTCTTCCCCGGCACCCAGGGCGGCCCGCTCGAACACTGCATCGCGGCCAAGGCCGTCGC
>CAZSUX010000161.1:0-6681 GCA_964610135.1 uncultured bacterium
AAGCCAGTGGGTTCGGGTAGGACTGGTACAGGGCGAACGCCAGCGGCAGGGCATTGTCCTCGGGCTGGGCGATGCCACCCGGTGGTACCACCACGACCGTGTCCAGGACCCGGTCGTTGGCAGCGTTCCCGTCTCCAGCCAGCCTGGTCGAGCACCGAACCATGTGCGTGCCGACCTGGCCGACCACCCAGTCGAGGAAGAAAACGGTGTCGGTCACGCCCGGGCCGATTGTCACCGACGTGTCCTGCGTGTAGAAGCCGCCGATGCTGAACCGCACCGGGAAGGTCTCTTGCACGTCGCCGAAGTTCTTGACCGCCGCGCTCGGCACCACTGTCGCGCCGGAGTCAACCGTATCCACGGGTTGGATTATCTGCAGCACGCCGACGTCGTGGCCAGGCACCCGGATTTCGAACTTTCCGGATGTGCCGCGGGCCGAGCCGGTTGCGTTCCATGAGAATACCCTGACGTAGCAGTTAGAATCCGGCGTGTTGGGTATCGGGTCCCAGGTGTAGCTGGTCCGCGACCCGGTGTACTGGTCCAGGAAGTTCCAGGTCACACCGTTGTCGTAGCTGTAGACAATCGAGTCCCGCGTAATCGGGCCGTTGGCCGCAGTCCAGGTGATCTCATGCGATGTCCCGACGTACCAGACGTTCCCGGTATCGGGCGCGGTCACGGTGACGGCCGGCATACCCGGCCAGACCCAGAGAATCGCGTTGACCAAGAGCTTCGCCCACTGGCCAGTAACCCCGGAGTAAACCTTGAACGGCGCGAAGCCAACCGACGCAAGTCGCACGTCCGCGCTGTCGAGGTAGGCGGCGACCGAACGGTTGCCGCTGTCCCACTCGGCCAGACAGACGCAGTTCGAGCTGCGCAGCGTGGAATGGGTGTTGCCGGTGATGTAGTTGCTCGCCGCCAGCGCGGTCACGCCATCCATTATCGGATGGAGCGGGTCGTGTACGGTGCCCATGCTGCCGCCGGTGCCGGAATTGCTCAACGATGTGAACGGCATGTACTGGCTCACATACCGACCCGCAAGGTTGGACGCTCCGGCGTCCGCCCACACCGCGGTAACGACTCGGCCGCCCAGATCGACGAACTTCGCAAGACTCTCACCGGCCAGAACTGGGTCATTGGGAAAAGGTGAGCCGGAGAACTCGAGTATCACCCGGCACCCGGCGTTGTACCACTCGGTCGCCGGGAATGTCGCGTTCGTCTCGACGCTATAGATACCGATGTTGTCGAGAATTCCGCCGCTCGCGACTTGGAGGGTCTCGGCCAGTTCGACCCGGTAGCTCTGGAGGTCGGTGGTCACGATCATCAGCGTACACACCGCCTTGCACATCACGCTCCGGGCGTCACCGTTCACCGTGCCGCTCGAGTAGAGCGTACGGTCGAAGTAGAAGCGCAGCAGCGTGTTGGTGGAATGGCCGCCCCAGGTCATGTAGTAGTACTGACCATCGGAGGCCACGCTCATCGCACCATAGTCGCCACCACTCGTGGTCCAGGTCGCATCGTACGTGATGCTGCCGCCGATGAACTTCGAGCAGGCATAGCCGTACCACGTCGCACCTTCCAGGGCAGGGGCGAGCCAGACCGTATCGTTGGCAACGCCGAAACCGTAGAGGCCGCCTCCCCAAGTCGTGTAGTCGGTCGTGGTCGTGCTGACGAGTGTCCCGTCCAGGGTGTACTTCCGCGTGGTGGTGCCGCTCGGCACATAGACGTACTCCCCGTCGGTGCCGCACGAGCCGGCGCCGGCGTTGGCGAGGGTGTAGTTGGCGACGGCGCCGGTCATGAGGTTGGTCCGCCGCATGTTCGTGCCAGACACCTCGAACGTGTAATGTCCGTCCGGGGTCATGCACGACACGGACTGGCTGTTCTGCCAGGCGAGCGGCGTTGGCTGGTCCGGCGTCGCATCCTGGGCCTTGGGCGATGAATAGAGGTTCGTCGTGCTGGTGTAAAGCTTCCAGTAGAGCGAATCCTGCGTCACCTGCCGCGCGCCGTGCACGGAACACATCACCCCGCGCGGGTCAATGTCTATCGTCCCGCTGGCTGAGACGGTCCGGTCCGCGTTGAACCGCTTGAACGTTGGGCTTGAGTTACCATTCCAGGAAGCGTAGTAGTACGTACCATCCCAGCAGACCAGCACACCGCTACCGTCGGCGGAACCCAAGCTCCACGTCGCGTCCGCCGTTAGCGAACCGCCGGTGAACTTCGAGCAGGCATACCCATACAGTGTGTCGGCATCGGTCCCGCACCAGACGGTGTCATTGGCTACCGAGAAGACCCATTGGAGCGGCGTGATGTCCAAGGTCGTCTGGCTCACGAAGGTCCCGGTCAGCGTGTACCTGTAAATGACATCACCGACCGGTACGTAAAGGAAGCTGCCGTCGGTCATGCAGCAGGTGTTGCCGTTGGAGACGGTGTAGTCTGTGAATGTCCCGTCGCTTGTGTTGTGCCGGCGCAGGTTGGTGCTGTTCACTTCGTAGATGTAGGTGCCCGAAGGGTCCATGCAGACCCGAGGCTGGTCATCGAGGAACGTGAACGCCGACCGACAGCTGGCCGGAGTCGGGTCCGGGACCTCGGACTTGGGGCAGCCATACAGGGTATCCGTCACGTTGTGTTTCTTGAAATAGAGCGAGTCCGCGCCGAGGTTGTTCTGCGGCTCGCCCGGCAGCGGGTTGCCGAACCGATCGTAGAACCTGTCCCAGCGAATGACAGGACCGGCGTTTCCCGGCACCGATGTCTTTACCGTACGCGCCGGGCTGGATTTCGGGACCGAGCGAACGGTCGGGCCGGCATTCGGCCCTGACGGCAAATTGGTAGTGGAGGTGGCGAAGCCAGCTGTGGCCAGCATCGCGACAATGGATATCAGAACTCCCGCAATTCTCGGCATCTTTCCTCCTTTGTGGAAAGGAGGCGGCATTCCTTCTGCGGCGTCCGGCCGGCCTCCTGTTGCAGCCGGATGTCGGCTGAGACCCGTTCATCAGCAACGACAACCACCGAGTTCGGATACGAATAGAACCACATCATTAGACACGCCTCTCCCCCATCTGTCAAGCAGGAAAAGAACGGGGACGCCTACCCAGATCGCCCTCCTGCCCTTTCGACGCCCGCCCGTCGAGGCTCAGGCGGCGCGCGTCCGGCGTCGGTCTCGAGCCCGGAGTACAAACTTGACCAGTTCGATCGACCAGAAGACAACCGTGCTGACCAGCAGGCTGACGGCGAGTTCCAACGGAGCGAGCGCGAAGGTGTAGAACACTCGCTGCAGGAACGGGAAGTAAGTCACCGCCAGCTGCAGCCCGAGGGTCAGCACCACGGTTGCGTACAGCAGGTAGTTCGCTTTCCGGCCACCGGAGAAGAGCGAGTCGCACTCGGACCGAGTGGCCAACGCGTTGCCCATCTGCCCCATTGTAAGGGTCGTGAAGATCATCGTCTGCCAGTGGCCCTCGTGGTTCATCAACCACGACACGTAGCCGACGGCCAGCGAGGTCAACCCCATCATCAGCCCGACCCACACGACGTCGACGGCCAGGCCCCGGCCAAAGATGTTGTCGGATGGGTGGTAAGGACGCCGGCGCATCGTGTTCCTTTCGGCCGGCTCGACCGTCAGGGCGAGGCCGGGCAGGCCGTCGGTCACGAGGTTAACCCACAGAATCTGAACCGGAAGCAGAGCCATCGGCATGCCCAGGAACGGTGCGAGCAGCATCACCCATATCTCGCCCGCGTTGGACGTCAACGTGTACTTGAGGAACTTGCGGATGTTGTCGTAGATGACACGGCCTTCTTCGACCGCCGCCACTATCGTGGCGAAGTTGTCGTCGAGCAGAACCATGTCGGCGGCTTCCTTGGAAACATCGGTCCCGGTGATACCCATGGCGACGCCGATGTCGGCCCGCTTGAGCGCCGGCGCATCGTTCACGCCGTCACCGGTCATCGCCACGATGTGGCCCTTCTTCTGCAGCGCCGCGACGATTGCCAGCTTGTGCTCGGGCGCGACTCGCGCGTAGACTGGCGTCCGCTCCACGATGTCTCCCAGCTCGCCGGCGGACGCACGCGACAGCTCGACGCCGGTAAGCACGTCGGAATCGGCGGCGGCCATTTCCAGTTCCGAGGCGATGTAGCGCGCGGTCAGCGGGTGGTCACCGGTTATCATCACCGGCCGGATGCCGGCCGCCCGGCACGTCGCGACCGCAGCTTTCACCTCGGCCCGGGCCGGGTCGATCATCGCGACCATCCCGACGAACAGCATGTCCCGCTCGATGGACTGCTCGCTGACCGCCGCCGGCACGTCGGCCAGCGGGCGAATTGCCAGGCCGAGCACGCGCATCCCGCTCTCGGCGAGCCGGTCATTGGCCGCCGCGATACGCCCGCGCGTTTCAGGTCCCATCGGAGTGACCGCGTCGCCGGCGAGCACGCCGGTGGAATCGGTCAGGATGACGTCGACCGCGCCCTTCATGATTGCAGCGTAGCGAGAATCACCGACCGCGGCCGCCAGTACCTGGCCGGCCCGATTGCCCTTGCCGGCGTCCAGTCGGTGCACCGTCGTCATACGCTTGCGCTCGGAGCTGAACGGCACCTCGGCAACCCGGGGCAGCACCAGCTCCAACTCGGGCTTGCCGAAGCCGAACCGGCTGGCAGCGACCACTAGGGCGCCCTCGGTCGGGTCGCCGATCGCCCGGTGGCGGCCGTCCGACCCAACCTCAAGCACCGCGTCGTTGCAAAGCGCTCCGCCGACCAGCAGCAGCTCGATGGCGGTCACCGGCGCGCCGACCTTCTCGACGTCGACCTGCGTGGTGTCAGGCGAGACCTCCAGCCGGTGGCCAAGGACGTCGAGCACCGTCACCGTCATCCGGTTCTCGGTCAGGGTCCCGGTCTTGTCTGAGCAGATGACGTCAACCGACCCCAGGGTCTCAACCGCGGGCAGCTTGCGCATCAGGGCGCGGCGCTTCAGCATCCGTTGCGCGCCCAGCGCAAGCGCGATGGTGACTACTGCGGGCAGCGCCTCCGGCACGGCTGCCACTGCCATGCTGATTGCCGTAAGTACAAGGACGCGAATGTCAGCCTTGTGCTGAACCAGACCTAGCACGAACACAATTGCCACCAACCCTATCACTGCCAGCAGCAGACCCCGACTGAGCTGGGCCATTCGACGCTGCAGCGGTGTGGGCTCGCGCTTAACTCCCTGGAGCATGTCGGCGATGCGACCGAGTTCGGTAGACATGCCGGTGCTGGTAGTCACCATTGCCCCCCGCCCGGCCACGACCGCGGTGCCCATGTACGCCATGTTTCGGCGGTCACCGAGGGCGCGGTCTCCATCGGGTAGCGGCTCGGAAGTCTTCTCGACCGGCTCGGACTCACCGGTGAGAGTTGCTTCCTGCACGCGCAGGTTAACCGCTTCGAGGAATCGGCCGTCGGCCGGCACATGGCTCCCGGCCTCCAGCAGCACGACGTCGCCCGGAACCAGCCGGTGTGCCGACAACTCGACGACATGTCCTCCCCGCCGGACCCGTACCGTCGGCACGGCAAGCGACTTGAGCGCCTGCATCGCCCGCTCCGCGCGGTACTCCTGAAAGAAACCGAGAGCCGCGTTCAGCATCACTATTGCGAGGATGACGACGGCGTCGGTGTACTCCCCCAACACCACCGACACGCCGCCGGCACCGATGAGCAGCAGCACCATCACCGAGACGAACTGGTCTTTGAGGATGGCGAACGGGCTCTTCGCGCCGCGCTCAATCAATGCGTTGGGTCCGTGTGCCGCCAGTCGCGCCTGTGCTTCGTGCGGGCGGAGCCCCTCCCTACGCGACTCGATCCTGCTCAGAACAACATCAGCGGTAAACTGGTGCCACGCGACGGGCCGGCCGCGTGGTTCTCTCTCTGTCATTGGATGCCTATTCTGCCGACCGGCGGCGATTGGGTCAAGCCCAGTCGCCGCCGGTCAGAGTATCTGGCCTCTACCCTTTGGCCGGGGCCGCAGGTTCCTCTTTCTTCTCCTTGAGCACCTCGGCAATCATGCCGAGACTGCCCATCACCCCCGACGCCTCGTAGGGCACGAAAAGCTTGGTCGCCTTGCCCTCAGCCATTTTCGCCAACGCCTCAAGGTACTTGATGGTAATGAGGTCCTTGGTCGGATTGCCTTTGTGAATGGCGCCATAGACACGCTCAACCGCCTGGCCTTCGCCCTCGGCCACAGTCAGCAGACGGTACTTGTCGGCTTCCGCCACCTTCTCTATCGCGGCCGCATGCCCTTCGGCCTCCAGAATCTTGGCCTGCTTTTCACCATCGGCCCTGAGAATCGCCGCCGTCTTGAAGCCCTCGGCCTCAAGCACCACCGCCCGCCGTTCGCGCTCGGCCTTCATCTGCCGGTGCATCGCCTCGGTGACGTCGCCCGGCGGCTCGATCCGCTGGAGCTCGACTCGCGTTACTTTGGCGCCCCACTTGTCGGTTGCCTCGTCGAGTACGTCCCGGAGCTTGGCGTTAATCCGCTCGCGCGAGGTCAACGACTCGTCCAGGCTTAGGTCGCCGACCACGTTTCGCAGGTTGGTTTGGGCGAGCTTGACGGTCGCCAGCCGGAACTGAGCGACGTTGTAGAGCACCTTCACCGGGTCGGTGACTTCGTAGTAGATGATGGCATCGACCGTTACCGTCGCATTGTCTTTGGTGATGACCTCCTGCGGCGGC
>CAZSUX010000162.1:0-3766 GCA_964610135.1 uncultured bacterium
GATACAGTACGTCTGTCCCGGCGATGGTGGATAATAAGGCAAAGTCACCCTGTGTCAAGAAACCGCCAGAATGACTTGCTCGGGATTGCGTCCGCCGTATACTTGACCATTCTCGATGAGATTCGCATTGTCCGCTAAGGAGACTCCATGTCCCGACTGGTGACACTCGTCCTGGCGTGTCTTGTGACCGCAGGGGCCGCTCAGGACCGATCCGCGACGCTCATGGAGGTGAGGCTGTACGTCAACGACGCCCGTGACCTCGACCGGCTCGGCAGCCTTGCCGGTGACCTCTACATCTGTTCCCGCGGCGCGGACGAGAACGGCACGTATCTGCTTCTTGTCACGGATGCGGGGCAACTCGCCAGCATTCGGGACTGCGGGCTGGAGACCGCGGTCACGTGGGCCAATCTCGATGAGAAGTTCAAGCTCCTGACCGGCGAGGATCCGCATGACCCGCCGAGCCTGCAGACCTTCGGCTACTACTACACCTACTGGGAAATGCAGGATTCGGTCGCCGTCTTCGCGGCCCGGTACCCGGAAATCTGCAGCCTGTTTGTCATCGGGACCACCAGCCAGAACCGCGACATCCTGTGCCTCAAGGTCTCGGACAACGCATCGGTGGAGGAGGATGAGCCGGCCTGCTGCTTCTCCGGCGCGACTCACGGTGACGAACCGATGGGTACGTCCATCGTCATGGCCTTCCTGCAGCAAATTCTGTCCGGCTACGGCACCGACTCGCTTTCCACCTGGCTGGTGGACAACCGCGAGATCTACACGGTACCAATCCTGAACCCGGATTGCTCGATCTACTGCTCGGACTCGGGTGGAGCCGGCGTCTACTGGCGGAAGAACCGCCGCGTGGTCGTGCCCCCGAATGTCGGCGTAGACCCATCCCGTAATCATGGGTTCAAATGGGGCTATGACGACGTTGGCTCATCTCCCAGCCCCGCGTCACACGCCTACCGCGGCCCCGATCCCTGGAGCGATGCGGAGGCCACTGCCGCCCGCGACCTCCAGGCCACCCACCGGTTTCGGACCGAGCAGGACTTCCACTGCTTTGGCGGTTACAATACCTACCCTTGGTGCTATGTCTATACCTCGCCGCCCGAGCAAGATCTGCTTCAGGAAGTAGTTGATACGTTCCAAACGTACAACGACTACCACGACACTCTTACCGGTCAGGCCTCGCACGTCCTCTACCTTGCCAACGGCACGCAGCCGGATTGGGGGTTCTCCGATACCGCGGACAAGTTCCTCACCTACTCTTTTGTCATTGAGGCCGACACCTGGTTCTACGCATGCTGGAATGACTCTGCGCTTATGTGTAGGGAAGTTGACGGGAACGTCCCGACCCTATTCTATCTGGCGCGAATTGCGGGAGTGTACTTCGACCGGGTTTCGGTCGCAGTCAATGACACCGTTCTCGGCAACGCCACCGGACGGCTCGACCCGGGCGAGACGGCGAGTCTCTGGTTCACGGTTCGGAATCAGGCCGTGCACCCACTCGATTCAGCCTGCGACATCAGTGCAAGACTCGTGTCACTCGACACGCTCGTCACGGTGTTGGACTCGGTCAAGTCGTTCCCCGGCGTCCAGCGTCGGAGCGACGTCGACAACCGGGCCGACCAGTTCCTGGTGCGGGCATCCGAGTCAGCGCAGCCGGGTGATACCATCCCGTTCCGCCTGGAAGTGACGTTCACCGATGCAGGCAACACCATCATGATGCCCGTCGCATTCAGTGTCGTGCTGGGCGAGGATATCATCGCTGTGAGCGAAGCAGACGCCGACCCAGGCGGGCCGGCCGCACCGCTCGCCACGGTCATCGGCCGCGTGCTGTTCCTGAACGGGGACCGTCCCCGCAAGGGGACTGCCCTCAAGACCGTCCTCCTCGACGTCGCCGGCCGTCGCGTTATGGAGCTCATGCCGGGCGCGAACGACGTCCGCCACCTCGCGCCTGGCGTGTACCTTGTGCGTTCGACGTCCCGCGTGGATCGCAGTGCACCGAGCGTCACCAAGTTGGTGGTTCAGAGATAGCCCGGAGCGAACCTGGACAATACCCAAACGGCCGTTCTGTTCATCTGGCAGCCGCGTGAGAACCTTCGGCAGTACCTTGAGCAGGGGCTGCGCGATACCGCGGGCGTCAGGCTCGTGTTCCCACCCGATACTCAACCCGAGACCCTCCACTCACTCGCCGCCGACGCGGACGTGATCGTGGGCTGGCGGCCGGACGAAATGACGCTCGGAGCGGCGAAGCGGATGAAGCTGTTCATCAACCCCGGGGCCGGCGTGCAGCACCTGCTGTCCAGGTTCGGGCGGCAATTCCGGGAACGCGGTGTCGTGCTCGTCAACGGCCATGGCAATGCCTGTTTCACCGCCCAGCACGCGGTCGCCCTGCTGCTGGCGCTGACGAATCATGTGGTGCAGCACGACCTCTGGATGCGGCAGGGCCGTTGGCGTATGGGAGACACCGACGCGAAGTCCATGCCGTTGCGTGGTCGCGCCGTCGGCCTGCTGGGCTACGGCCGCGTTAACCGCCATGTGCATCTCCTGCTTTCGGGGTTCGACGCCAGGTTCGCGGTGCTGCGTCGGGAATGGACGGGCGGGAGTGAGCCGATGCCGACCCCGGTGACGCGATTCAGACCCAGCGAACTCGGCCAGTTCCTTCAGCAGGTGGACATCCTCGTTGCGGCACTGCCCGAGACCGACGATACGCGCGGGCTCATCGGCGCACGGGAACTCGAACTCCTGGGCACGGATGGGCTTGTGGTGAACGTCGGGCGCGGCCCTGTGTTTGACGAGGACGCGCTCTACCGAGCATTGCAGCAACGCACCATCCGGGGCGCGGCGATTGACGTCTGGTACAACTACCGGCCCGAGCCTGATACGGAGGGTAGGAAGTACCCATATCGGCTCCCGTTCCACAAACTCGACAATGTCGTGCTCTCGCCGCACCGAGCCGCATCCCCGCTGGATGACCTCGTGCGTTGGGACGAAGTCATGGAGAACATCCGCCGATTGGCAGCGGGACGGACTGACTTCCTCAACACGGTCGACCTCGACCTGGGCTACTGACTCCTTAGCAGAGATGCTTCGTGCATTGATACTGTCCTGGCAGTCTGCTAGCCTAGTGGTGTGAAATATGCGTTGTATACGGCAACGCCGATGCTGCCGGTCCCGACGTTCGGCCAGCAGTACGACCACGTCGTGGTCACGGCCGATTCGTTCGTGAACCGCTTCGCGCCGCTGTGCAGCTACGTCGGGGGTAGCCTGGGGCTGAGGGATGCCGTCGTGACGGTTGAGGATATCCACGCGCAGCATGCGGGTCGCGACAACCCGGAGAAGATCCGCAACTTCATCTGCCACGTCTACCAGAACTGGGGCACAACCTACGTACTGCTCGGCGACGATGTGGAAATCGTGCCGCACCGGAACGCGGGAGCTTCGCGCCTGGGGCGGACTGGCGACATGCCGTGCGGCCTCTACGACTCCGCCCTCGACGGCGACTGGGATGCGAACGACGTGTGCCGTCTCGCACCTGGCGTGTACTTCGTGTGCGACCGGGCAGATACGCGGGCCGGGGTCGGCCGCATCGTGATTGCGAGGTAGCGCGTGCCGGTTCTTGCTTCCCTGTTGCTGGTAGCCCTTGCGCAAGGCGGGCTGCCGCCTGACTTCGGTTGCGGCGTCATCCGCGAAGACCTGGATACTATCCCGTGGGTCCACAAGGTAACCGAGGTTCCGGTCGCGGGCGGCAAGCCGTGCGCGGACA
>CAZSUX010000162.1:3776-6597 GCA_964610135.1 uncultured bacterium
TACGTTGACCTGTCGGATGAGATGCCACCGGTCGGCAACCAGCACTGGCAGAACTGCTGCACCGCCTGGGCGTTCGGCTACTACCACCGGACCCAGCTCGAGTTTGTCGAGCGGGGCTGGGACCTCGCCGACCCGAACCACCAGGGTGCCCCGGCATTCATCTACAACCAGATCAACCGCGGGACGAACGGGAGTTCCACTTTCAGCCGAGCGATGGCGCTGATGTGCGAACAGGGCTGCGGCACGATGGCCGATTGTCCGTATGACACCCTTGACTACCTGACGTGGCCGAGCGAGCAGGCATACCTGAACGCAATGATGTTCCGGGCCGACAGCGCGTTCTGGTTCGACGTCCGCGACTCCAACTTCGTCAACCTCATCCGTCAGCACCTGGCCAACGGCAATACGTGCGTGACCGGCATCGTCATCTATGATAACTTCTGGGACATCGACAACTACAACAATACCTACACCCTGGCCGACATGCAGGGCGACCCGATTTCGGCCCACGCGGTGACCATTGTCGGGTACGACGACACGATGAGCACGAGGGACGGGAACGGCGCGTTCCGGCTGGTCAACTCGATGGGCATTGCGTGGGGCGACAGCGGCTACTTCTGGATGTCCTACCAGGCAACGGCGGACACACGGATTGTCTACGCCTACGCCGCCTACGTGACTGACCGCATCGACTACGAGCCGGTCCTCATCGGCACGGTGCGGTTCGACCACCCGACGCGCGACCGGGTCGGAATCAGGTTCGGGATCGGTACGCCCGAGAGCAGCCGCTGGCACGCGGATTTCCGGTCGTGGCGGGCGGCGGTCACCGACCATCCTTTCCCGCACCGGCGCATACCGTTCGACCTGACCGACGGCGCACCGTGGCTCAACGGCGGACCGGAGGATACTCTCTATCTCGCTTGCCTCGACGATACCGCCGACGGCCACACCGGTTTCGTCGACCTGTTCGAGGTTAAGCACCTGGGATGGCAGACGCAGGGGTCATCGACCGAGATGCCGCTTGCGATTCCGGACAACGGAGATACCGTTCACGCCTTGCTGAACCTCCCATTCACGGCGGTGGGCGAGTCGGGCACCGGCGCTAGGCTGACACAACGGCCGTGGCCGACCGTCATGTGCGCTCAGCACCTTGGGCGTTTCGCGGGCCGGCTTTTCGACACTCAGGGCCGCAATGTCACCGACCGCATGTACACACTGAGTCCCGGTGTATACTTCCTGCGCGGCGTCGAACCGGACGCAGTTGCCCGCGTCGTGATTGCACGCTAGTATGTAACCATGCATCGTTTGAGCTACCTGTTGTTGCTAGTCGCGTTCGTTGCGCCCGCAGTGGCGCAGCACGACCACCTGACGATTGTGCCGGATTCGCTGATGTCAGCGCTGGCGCCGATCTGTGCGCGGATCGAATCCCACGGATTCAACGACACAACCGTATCGGTCTCGGACGCACTCGCGTCTTCCAGCGGTCGCGACGACCAGGAGAAGTTACGCAACTTCATCAAGCAGGCCTACTCGGAATGGGGCACGACGCACGTGCTGCTCGCGGGTGACAACGAGCAGATACCTTGCCGCCTCTGCTGGGTCGAGATCGACGCGACCTACCGTGATTGGATTCCGACCGAGCTCTACTACTCGGCACTCGACGGCGACTGGGACAAGGACGCCGACGACCGATTCGGCGAGCCCGAGGACTCGGTTGACCTCATCCCCGATGTCCTGCTCGGACGCCTGCCGCTGGCGACGCCCGCCGAGATGCAGGCCTTCGCCGACCGCTACCTCATCTACACCGGCGATTCGACCAAGCCCTACCTTGAAAACGTGCTCCTCGCCGGCTTCGACTACTCACCGGGGTTCTGCGGGGAGGATGCCTGCGAGATATACGATACGCTGTTGCGGCCCGCCTCGATGCACTCGATCAAAGTCTACGACAGCCACTCGGGCAACCACGAGGACTCGGTCAAACACGTACTCGACCGCGGCACGCACATCTGGGTTCAGTACGACCACTGCAACTACAACGTCATGGGTTGCGGCTACACCAACCACGGCTGGTTGTTCTGGTGGAACGAACTCGACGACATGACCAACGCGCCCGACTACTCAATCAACCTCTCGGCCGGCTGCCTGCCTTCGGCGTTCGATTCCAGCTACTGCGTTGCCGAAGTTCTACTCACCGCGCCCAACGGCGGCTGCGTCGCGACCTTCGGTAACACCCGCATCGGGTTCGGCCTGGATGCCGAGCCACTTCGCACCGGCTCGCACTACTACTGCGAGAAAGCGCTGGAGGGCTTCTGGCCGGATTCGGGCAACGGTTCGCTTGCCGGGCTCGTGACCGGCCAGGCTGAGGCCGCGCCGCTGGCCGAGATCGACGTTGTCTGGCGTTGGTGCCACTACCAGTTCCTGCTCTCGGGGGAACCGGCGATGCCGGTCTGGATGCCGGCAAGCGGCGGGGTCGAGGAATGCCCCAAGCCACAAGCCGCAAGCCCCAAGCTCGGTTCCGCCGTCATTCGTGGGGTGCTGATGCTCGGTGCAGCAGGCAGTAGACAGAATACAGGATACAGGATGGAACTCCTGGATATCACGGGCAGGAAAGTGCTTGAGCTGAAGCCCGGAGCCAATGACGTGAGCCGCCTCGCGCCCGGAGTCTACTTCGTGGATTCGCCCTCCGACCGCGGGGTGGCGAGAGTAGTGATTTTGAGCTAGGAGGATAGGTTGAGCCGAGTGACTCTGCTCTTCGTGCTGGTGCTGGCGGCGATGCCGGCCGCAGGCCAGGAGTATCCGCACGTCGTGATAACCTGCGATT
>CAZSUX010000163.1:0-6595 GCA_964610135.1 uncultured bacterium
CTCGATCCCTCGATCTCTCGATCCCTCTCCCCTGCAGATTGTCGATTGCAGATTGACGCGGCGATCGGCCGCGAGTGACGAGTAAGGAAGTCAGCACTGAGCAGTTGCCCGGCCTTCATCCCCAATCCCTAACCCCAGTCCCCAGCCCCTCTCTTTCTCTCCCCTAACTGAAAGTGCCAAGTCACTCGGTTCACTTAAATGAATCGCGCCCTTCCGCACGTGAACAGCAAGCCCCACCGATTTGGCATCCCCGCCCATCGGCAGGCATTTCAGATTGCAGATTGTAGATTGCAGATTGACAGAACCGCCCGCCGATCCGGGTCGTACATCGTTAGTCCGTACAACGTCAGTCCGTTCTCCCAACGATGGACGATTGACGGCCCCGCCGAGTCAATGACCAAGCTCAATGGGAAGCTCGTCCGAAAGCGCCCTGGAATCCGGGATTCCGGGTTTTCTATTCCTGTGGTTTGTTGGGTACTTGTGGCCTAAGGGTACAGGCTTCCCGCCGAGGCGGGACTTGGAACCTGAAGTTTGGCGTCTAGAGTCTACGCACCGCTTGGGGTTTGGAGTTTCCCGCCCGCCGAGAAATGGACCGTGGGCTAGACCGAGTAGATTGGTGCCGGCCGCTTCCCAGCCATCACGCCGGGCAGCGTACCATTCTCCCAGACCGGCTTCTCATCCGGGGCTGGCTGCGGTTCCGTCACCACAGTATCGAGCTCTACCTGCGCCGTGCGGGCCAACTGCTGGCGGAGCTGTTCTTCGGTGACTCCGAATTGGTAACTGCCAGCGAAAGCGTGCGTGCTCATTCTATCGAACCTCCAAGCTTGCGGTCATTGCAGTAGAACAACGTACGGACAGACTCGACCTCGTCGCAGCATCTGGGAGCTGCAGGCCCGTGACTGTCAGATGTGACCCAACTGCGACTCTTCATATTCAGTTAGTGTCATTGCAGCTTCCGTGCCTTCGGCTGTTCTGGCGTTCCCGATCGTAACTAGCTGTAATTGAATGCCTTACTGGCTACATTCGGTTCTGCCCCCTGTTCCCACAGCTGCGACAAGCTGACGCGAATGATGGATAACCTCTTATAATAATTACAGTTAGCTACTGCGACGCTCTTCGATGCAGACGAGCAGGCAATTTGTGCGGGAGTTCGTCGCGGTATCTTGGACGTCGGAATCAGGCTTGGCAGTGCGGACCCTGTCCAACAGCCCAGACTTGGCGGAGTGACGCCACAATGACAGGTGGCGGCTGAGCTGAAGACCGCCATGGGCTGCGGTGTTCAGGCACGATCCGTTCAGGGTCCTCCACCTCGCGGCGTGGCGGGCTTCGTGTCCAAAGGCCAGGATTCGATGTCGGTCCGCGCCGTGCCGCTTGCTTGCGGTTCCCCCACCGGGCGAAGTCGCGGCGGTCTCGGGAACGCCCGCAACATCTCCGCGGTGGTGGCTATCCTGCGGCCGCCCCTCGCAGGACACGCCAAGAGGGTGATTGAGGGTAGACCCGCACCCGCGGTGAGTGCACGCCGACTCAGTCCCCCCGGTTGACCGAAACCCACTGCTATCGTCTACCCCGCCCGCCTGTCAAATGGACGGGTTCCGGCCGCGTTCGCGATTCCACGGTTGACGCCGGTTGGACTGAGGGTAGAATGTCATGTGGCTGTGTCCACCCTCGATCCAGCCGTGTTGCTGATTCAATCCCTCAGAGGAGGTATGTTGCGTTCCTTCGTGCTCGGGCTCGCGTCCTTGCTTTGCCTCGCTGGACGAGCTACGGCTCTTGACCGTCCCGGGCCGATCATGGAAGCCCGGGTCTACTTCGACGATGTCCGGACTCTCCGACAGCTCGGCGACCTCGCCGGCCAGCTTGACATCTGCACGTGGGTCAAGGACGAACTGGGCGGCTATCTTGTCATCAACACTGACGCGACCCAGCTCGGGCAAATCCGGGAGGCCGGCCTGCTCGTAGACGTCACCTACAAGGACATCCGGCAGAAGTTCTACGAGATGACCGGCGTCCGGCCCGGAGACGCCGATGCGTTCTGGGACTTCGGCTACTACCTGACCTACTACGAAATGCAGGACACTCTGCAGGCTCTGGCCGCCGCCTATCCGACCATCTGCAGCAGGTTCAGCCTCGGACTGACACCGCAGGGCCGTTCGCTGTGGTGCCTCAAGATCTCCGACAACGTCGGCGCGGACGAGGGCGAGCCCGCCTGTTTCTTCAATGGAGCGACCCACGCCCGTGAACCGCTCGGCACCAGCTGCTGCGTTGCCTTCGCCACCAAACTCCTCTCTGAATATGGAAACGACTCGGTCTCGACTTGGCTCATCGACAACCGGGAGATTTTCATAGCGCCGGTGATGAACCCGGACGGCTACGCCTACAACTCGGACTCGGGTGGTTGCGAGTCGAACTGGCGCAAGAACCGCCGCAGCCCGGTCCCCCCTGACATCGGGGTTGACCTCAACCGCAACTACGGCTACAAGTGGGGCTACAGCATCTGGGGGTCGTCCCACCGACCTCAGGACGAAACCTACCGCGGCCCGTCGCCGTTCAGCGAGCCCGAGACGCAGATTATCCGCGACTTCCTGGCCGAGTACGAACCGCACAACTGCATGGACTTTCACACCTATGGCCAGTACAATATGTATCCGTGGGGCTACGGGAACTTCAAGCCGCCGGACCAGGCCACGCTCGAAGAAGTAGTCGACACGTTCCAGTCTAACAACCACTACCCGATCTCGCAGACCGGGCAGGTCTATGCGACCATCTATGGCTGCAACGGTATTTCAGTGGACTGGGAGTATTCGGACACGGCGGGCAAGTTCGTGACCTACGCCTTCATCTGCGAACTCGGAATCAACGATTTCTGGTACGGCTGGGTCGACTCGAGCTACATCAACAGCGAATGCGACCTGAACGTTCCCAACCTGTACTACCTAACCCGGGTTGCTGGGGCCTACCTGGAAGGATTGTCAGTCACCATCGATGACCACGCCACTGGCAACTGCAACGGCCAGCTCGACCCGGGTGAGGTGTCAGGCATCTGGTTCACGGTCAGAAACCGGGCCATTCACCCCTTGGATTCCGCGTATGCGGTGACCGCGAGGCTTGTCTCCGGCGACGCCCGCGTGCAGGTCCCGGACTCCAGCCTGTCGTTCCCCAACGTCTCCCGCGGGGGTTCGGCAGACAACCACGCGGCCCAGTTCCACGTCAGGGCGTCTGACACCATCGATCCCGGCACGCCCGTGTCTCTGCGGCTGGA
Source organism: uncultured bacterium (assembly GCA_964610135.1). Classification (GTDB taxonomy): domain Bacteria; phylum Hydrothermota; class Tepidihabitantia; order Tepidihabitantales; family Tepidihabitantaceae; genus UBA2258. Next base: position 3,260 of record CAZSUX010000163.1, read on the forward strand.
AATGACCTTCACCGACGCCGGCCATGTGTACACCCAGCCCGTGGACTTCGAGATAACGATCGGCGACAATCCCGTTGCCGTGACCGGTGTGACGACCGGTCTTCGCCAGGGTAGACGGACTCCCAGCCAACGTCAGCCCGTAGCCACGTCGGCTCCGCCTCTCTATCCCTCGCGCCTGACCGCTACACCCAACCCGGCCGGCGACCGCGTCAACTTCAGCGCCGCTCCCGTCACTGCTACCGGTCGCCTCGAGATATTCTCTCCCGACGGCAGCCGGGTTTCGACCCACCACGTTTCCGGCTCGTACACCTGGGACTGCAGCCGTGTACCGGCCGGCATCTACTTCTGCCGCCTGACCGCGGCTGGAAACAGCGTCACAACCCGAGTATGTATACTGCACTAGACGCAAGCGTGCAAGGCGTGGTGTGGCATCGAAAGAACAGGACCGGGTGACCTGACGATGGTCGCGCCGGAGCTGAAACTCACAGCGAAACCCCAGGTCCGTCCCCTTCGCCGTGACGACGCCCGGAGCGTGTCAATGCTCGTCGCAGGCCACTTTGCTGAGATCGGGACGCGGCCGGCGATGTCGGTCGCGCAAACCGAGCAGCTTTTCGCCACGCCCTGGCTGAAAGGTGGTACCGGCCTGGTGTTGGAGTGTGGCTCGGAGATGGCCGGGTACGGGTTTGTACGACCGACCCGCTGGAAGGGAACCGACTCGATCCAGCTCGGCCTGACGCTAAGACGGGGATACCGAGACCGTGAGACCTATCACATCCTGACCGACCGACTGCTGGAGACCGCCTCAGAACTGGCCCGAAAGCACGCAATCAGCAATATTGGTATCAATCTGCGCAGCACTGACACGGCTCACCCGCCGGTAGTGCTCGAACTCGGATTCCATGAACTCCCGGTTTCGATGCTCGGGTTCCGGCACGACCTCAAGGACATTCCGTCGCGGCACCTGCCTCGGGGATTCTCCTGTCGCCCGGCGCGGCTTCCCGGGGAGAACTCGATCGTGCTGAATCTGTCGGACTCGGCCTTCGACGACCGCGACCGGCAAGGTGAACCGTTGGGCGATACCTACCTTGACTTCATAGCCGGCAAGTCCGGGTTCGACCCGGAACAAGTGCTGCTGGTGGAGAACTCCAACGTCCCGGTTGGTTGTGCCATTGTCGATGCCACCGTCCACGGCGCAGGCGGCGACTACAGCCTCCTTGAGCTGGCTGTGATGCCAGGCTCACGCCGTCTCGGCATCGGATCGGCGCTGGTATGCCGCGTCCTCGGGTGGTCGAAGGCGCGCGAAGCCCGCGCAGCACTCGCTGGCATGTTCAGCAGCAACCTTGCTGCCACCCTGCTCTGGCGGCTGGGATTCCGCCCTGACCCCCAGCGAACCTACCGCTTCTTCGTCCGCGACGCCGCAGCCCCGCCGGCCGGCCACTGAACCATGCTCTACCGAGATGCCGGCGTCGATATCAGCGCGATGGACGCAGTCAAGCGCCGGATCGCCGGCATCGCCCGTTCCACCTACGGACCGCAGGTCCTCTCCGAGGTCGGCCTTTTTGGCTCACTTTGCCGGATACCGAAACTGCGTGACCCGGTGCTGGTTGCGAGTTGCGACGGAGTCGGGACGAAGCTGGTCGTGGCCCGGCTGTCTGGGCGCTACGACACCGTCGGCATCGACATCGTCAACCACTCTGTCAACGACATCCTGACGCTCGGAGCACGGCCGCTCTTCTTCCTGGACTACATCGCCCACTCCAAGCTGACTCCCCAGGCCCTGCTCGAGATCGTACAGGGACTGGGCAAGGGCTGCCGCGCGAACGGCTGCTCGCTCGTGGGCGGCGAGACCGCGATGATGCCCGACATCTATCGGCCCCGTGACTTCGACCTGGCCGGCTTCATCGTCGGCACGGTTGAACGGCGCCGCATCGTTGATCCCGGCCGGATTTCGCCCGGCGACATGGTCATCGGCATCCCGTCTTCCGGGCTGCACACCAACGGCTATTCCCTCGCGCGTCGGGTGCTGTTCGACAAAGCCGGACTCAAGGTCAGCTCGCGAATCAAAGGGCTGTCCCGGCCGCTCGGCGAGGAGTTGCTGCGCCCTCACCGCTCGTACCTGAAGCCGGTCTATCCTCTGCTTGGTCGAATCAATGCACTGGCGCACATAACCGGCGGCGGGTTCTACGACAACATCGCCCGCCTGCTGCCTCGCGAAGTCTCGGTCGTCATCCACAAGTCCAGTTGGCGCCCGCTGGCTATCTTCCGGCTGATCCAACGACTCGGAAGCGTGCCGGACGAAGAGATGTATCGCACGTTCAATATGGGCATGGGCATGGTTCTCCTGGTTGCGCCGAAACAGGTGAAAGGAACCCTCAGCTCAATCCCGGGCAGCCGAGTTATCGGCAAGGCCGTGCGCGGCACCTTCGGCGTCTCGGTCATCTAGCCCGGCCACCGGCCGCCAGGTACGACGCAGCCGTGCCACCCACATATTACGCAGATGACGCGAATTGCTGAAGTGAACCACGGATGGACACAGATTGACACAGATGTCTGTGCCGCAACCTCAGCCTCCTCCTCTCCCTCGGCCTCAACCTTAACCTCAAACTCAATCCTCCATTGCACCTCTCATCGTTCGTCAGCAAGTACCGGCCAAGGTATCGCTCACTGTGTAGTGAACTGCGTCGGCAAGTGTGTCGGCAACCGAATCCTGCACTGAATCTCGACCTGGATCTCAACCTGGATCCGTCGCCGTACCGCAAGCTGTTCGCGAAGTCGTTCCAGTCGTTGTTCCGGACGTTGTTCGCGGCGTTGTTTGGCTCGTTGTTCGAGTGGAAGAACGCGTAGTTGTGGGCTCTGCTGTATCCCGCGCTGTATCGGCAGAGACCACGGGGGAGGCGGCCTGTGGGCCGCCCACTCCCCGGCAGAATTGGGGTCCGAGAGCAGCACACCACTACATATGGATGGCAGTTGGGTCCTTTCCTTCTCCCTCTCCTCCCCGAGGAGAGGGTCGGGGTGAGGAGTCCTGCAAACTGGCGACTCTGCGGTTCAGGGCCTACGCACAAGACCGGCTTCTGGTCAAGGCACCCGAACCAGAACTGCACGGTTTGATGCCATCCTGAACCCGGCATTCGCTGCCACATTGAAGGCGCAAATCACCGCCGCAGTCAGCTTGCGGCTGAACGCGCAGGTGAACGTGACGATCACGGCCGAACTCAATCAAGCACTGACAGCGACGTTGAAGTGCGGGCTCGCCGCGCAGTTGACTGCGGCGCTGAGGGCGCGACTGGATGCCGCATTGAGCCCCACGTTCGCCGCGGAACTGAAAGGCGGGCTAAG
>CAZSUX010000164.1:0-6510 GCA_964610135.1 uncultured bacterium
CACCCGGAACGAAGTCTATCCATTTCACCTCCGTCACGAAGCGCCCTTTCGCGCCCGCGGTCACCAACATCGCTCGTCATGCTGACCTCAGGCTCAGTTGGACGTATCACGGCCAGTCGACGCCGCTGCTGTGGTAACGACCTGCGCCGTTCCCATATCGGCGCCGAGTGCCTTATGATGGTAGGGTTGACGTTTCTGATGTCAACATCGAACATCGCCCGGTTTCGATACCGCCAGGACTCCCCGACAGAGGCGAATCACTGCCCCCATCTTGACACTAGTTGCATTCTGATGTAGTGTGGCGTCAGGGTCCCGAAATCCCGCCTTTCCGCGCTACGACGGCACCCGCATCTCGGACGGGACCGAGGACTTCTGAGCTTGATACCGCTGTGCCATGGACCTCGCCAAGGCGCGTATCTTCGGCAAGGCGAATCAGTTAGCAGGTAGCAGTTAGGAGGCAGGAGCCGTGTCTGTCTGCCGACTCCTAACTGCCAACTCCTCACTGCTAACTCCTAACTGCTAACTCTCATTTGCCGACGACTTCACACAACGCCTTCATGAACCGTTTGTTCTCGGCCGGCGTGCCGACTGAGACGCGGAGGGCGTTCGGTCTACGCGAGGCCCGCGACCGCGGACTGAGAAGACGCCGTCTGGGCGGAGCTATTGACCGTGGCCGGAGTTTTGCTATAGTCCCTCGCACCCATGTCACTACCTCAGGTTATACTCACGACAAACGACCGCGCCGAGGCCGTCCTCGTACCGGCCGGGGATTTTGTTTTTGGTATTGACCAGACACGGGTTGCCGAGGTTGTCGAGATGCTGAGGGAGCAAGAGGACCCCGTCTTCAAGACCGAGAAGCCAAGAGAAATCGCGACGGTCCGGGACTGCTACATCGACCGCTACCTTGTCACCAACAGCCGGTATGCCGATTTCATGGCCGCGACCGGGCACCCGGCGCCGCTTTTCTGGAGAGACCCGCGCTGGAACAAACCCGAGCACCCGGTCGTCGGTGTGTCCTACGGCGATGCCGAGGCCTTTGCCCAGTGGGCGCGCAAGCGGCTGCCCACCGAGGAAGAGTGGGAGCGCGCGGCGCGCGGGACCGACGAACGCCTTTGGCCCTGGGGTGATGAGTTCGACAAGCGCCACTGCAACAGCAAGGAGTGGAACGCCGGCGGGACTACCGAGGTCGGGATGTTTCCCGATGGAATCAGCCCGGTCGGGGCCTATGACATGGCGGGGAATGTGTGGCAGATGACCTCGGGGAACTGGGAGGACTTGGGGAAGGCAATCCGGGGCGGCTCTTTCCAGAACGGGGCGGCCTACTGCCGGACGACCTGTCGCTGGGGCGTGGACGCGGAGATGAAGGGCTCGATCTGGCTCGGGTTCCGCTGCGCCATGGACCTCGCCAAGGCCCGCATCTTCGGCAAGCCGGTGCTCTAGCGGCCGGCCCGGCTGCTAGCGGACAACTTCACATAACGCCTTCATGAACCGTTTGTTCTCGGCCGGCGCGCCGACCGACACCCGCAGGGCGTTGGGGAAATTGTACTCCTTGACGGTCCGGGCAATCACTCCGCGGTGCTGCAATTCCTCGAATATCTCCTGGGAGTCAACCGCGAAGTTAATGAATACAAAGTTGGCGAAGCTCTTGAGATAGAACACCTTGTTCAGTTTCTTCAGTTCCCGGTAGAAGAACTCTTTGCCTGCCTCGTTGGCCTTGCGGCTGCGAAGGATGTGGCGTTTGTCGTCCAGCGCCGCGACCGCAGCGACCTGGGCGCCGCGGCTGGCGTTGAACGGCAGCCGGACCTTGGCGAGGCAGCCGATGATCTCGGGCCGGGCAAAGCCGTAGCCGATGCGCAGGCCGGCCAGGCCGTGGACTTTTGAAAAGGTGCGCAGGACAAGCACGTTCTTGTTCTGGTTGTAGTAGTCCAGGGCCTTGGGGTAGTCGCGGCTGGTGATGTATTCGGCGTAGGCCTCGTCGAGGACGACGAGGACATGGTCGGGCACTTTGGCCATGAATTCGTTCATGGCGTCTTTGGTAACGATGGTCCCAAGCGGGTTAATCGGGTTGTCGATGTAGACTATCTTCGTCCGCGGGGTGATGCTCGCCAGCATCTGTTCGAGGTCGTGCGTGTATTCGAGCGTCGGCACTTCGACCAGCCGGGCATTCATGATCGCGGCGCCGACTCGCGCCATCATGAAGGAGTGGTCCGACATCACAAGCTCGTCCCCCGGCTCGAGGTAGGCAAGGCAGGCCATCATTATGATTTCCACTGAGCCGTTGCCCAGGATGATCGAGTCCGGGTCGACTTTGTGGATCGCGCTGAGCTTCGCGCGCAACAGGTAGCCCGAGTCCTCCGGGTAGTAATGCAGCTCAGGCAGCACCCGGCGGAGGGCCGAGAGGGCGCGTGGTGATGGCCCCAGTGGGTTTTCGTTCGACGCGAGTTTGATTACAGGCCCCTTGATGCCCAACTCGCGGACGACCTGCTCAATCGGCTTGCCCGGCTTGTAGGGCCGGATCCCCTCGATGTTAGTTCTTGGAACTGGTAGCACTTGCATCCTCCCTCTGGCCCGGGTTCATCGCAGGACCTCCGGGCCGGAAGCTTCGAGTCCGGGGCCCTGCCGGTCCCGGGTTTCGGGTTTTGCTCCTAGGTCTTGGGCCGCCCCGGCGGCGATGCCGGGCTGGGCGCTGCGCCGCATGAACGCGAAAATCAGCCCACCCGCCAGCGCGAACACCATGTCCAGCGCCAGGAACAGGACTGCGGCGGCAAACGCCTTGTGGTCGGCCATTGCCCCGGCCATCCACGGCTGGGTGAAGAGCGCGACAAACGTCCACTCGCGCACCCCCAGCCCGCCGATGGACGGGATGTTAACGACGATGTTCAGTACCGGAATGAATATCAGGTAGTAGGCCAGCGGCACCGACGCGCCCAGCGCCTGGGCGGTGTGGAACCAGGCAAAGCTCAGGGCCGTCTGCACCCCGATGCCGGACATGAAGCTGAGCGCCAGCGCTCCGGGGTGGCCGCGGAATTGCTTGACGGCATCGTAAGCCCGGTCGAGCAGCCGGCCCGCGCCGAACACGCGTACGCGGCTGAAGGCTTTTGCGGCCAGACGATGGGCCCGGTCACTGAACAGCACCAGGGCCAGCAGCACCAGCACCACCAGTACCCCGAGCAGCAGCACGAACATCACGTCCCCGCGCATAGCCAGCGTCACCGCGCCGGCCGGGTTCTTGCGCAGGACGAGTTGCTCGGCCCAGAGCCCGCGCGCCAGGAAGAGGCCGAGCGCGGTCACTACCGCCAGGAACGTCAAGCTGACGAACCCGATGAGCCGATCCAGGAACGTGGCCGAGAATGCCTCGATCCCCTTGTCTTTGCGCGCGGTGTAGGCGATGCGCATCACGTCCCCGCCGATCGAGGTCGGCAGCAGCTTGCAGAAAAACAGCCCGAGCGTAAATACCCGGGCGAGGTACCAGGTCGAGAACCGCAGCCCCCGCGCCCGGAGCAGCACCTGCCAGCGCCACGCCGAGATGAGAATGAAGAGCACGTACCAGGCCGCGGCCAGCAGCAGCGGCGACGGGCGCAACTGGCGCAGCTCGTCCATCGCTGCCGGCAGCTTGCCGCGGAAAAGAAACACCAGCAGGACCAGCAGCCCGAGCGAGACGACGACGCGGCCGATGGTCGAGAGTGCTGCCCGGCTCTTACCCGCCACTACTCTTTCTTCTCCGGACGGCGCAGCAGCCGCTCGACCCGTTCGATGCGGTCGGTCATCCCGGCCAGCGATTCACCCAGGAAACCGGCAGCAAAGAACACGAGCCCGGCCACCACGAGCAGTATCACGAGGTAGAGCATCGGCCTGAATCCGTGACCGGCCAGCCGCAGGATGACGGCGACCAGTCCCACGAGGAAACCGAGCGAAAGCGCGCCCATGCCGAGCACGCCGAAGTAGAGCAGGGGTTTGCGCATGAAAGTGAGTTGGAACGCGACCGCGACCAGGTCGAACAGCCCGACGAGGATCCGTGCCCGGCCCGAGTACTTGGCCAGCCCGAATCTCCGGGGCCGGAGCTCGACCGGGATTTCGGTTATCCGGAAACCGCGGGCCGCCGCCAGCGGCACGATGTAGCGGTGCCAGTCCTTGCGCAGGCTCACGCCTTCGAGCACCTCGCGGCGGAAAGTCTTGAGCGCGTTGATGTCGTGCACCTTGATGCCGAACATCATCCGCGCCAGCCCGTTGTAGATTGAAGAGACCATCTGCTTCTCGTACCGGCCCTGCTTGCGGCCGGTGACAACGTCCCATCCTTCGCGCAGCTTCTCGACCTGGGCGACCACGTCCTCGGGACGGAATTGGAGGTCGGCGTCGAATATCGAGACGAATCCCCCCCGCGCCTGCTCAACGCCGGTCATGATTGCCGCGGTCTTGCCCAGGTTGGTGTGGTGACGGCAGGTTGTCAGGAACGGGTATTGAGCCTGGGCAGCGACGGCCGTGTCGTAGGTGCCGTCGGTCGAGCCATCGTCGACGATAATGACCTCGTAGTCCTCGGGCAGCTTCGCCGACAACTCGACCAGCAGGGGAGCGATGTTCTCGACCTCGTTGAATGCGGGTACGATTACGGTCACCGATGGCTTCGAAGAGCACCCCATAACTGCGCCAAATATAGCATAATCGCCGACATTGTCAAGGTCTGCAGGAGGCCTGTCAAGGCCAAGCCACGGGATTAACGTGGCACTGTTCGACCTAAGGCACTGAAAATACTGGCCTTAAGGCCTGAACCCAGCACCCGGGCGAGGGTCGCTCGCCGCTGCCCGCCGGTCATCGTAGCCGAAGCCGACCGGCATCACCGCAAGTCTTTGGAATAGAGTAGCTTACATCACCGGAAATGGCAAGCGCCGAACTCCGAACGACGAAGTAGTGAGGAATGGAGTCTGCACCCGTTCTCCTCAGTCCTCAGTCCTCAGTCCTCCGTCCTCCGTCCTCCGTCCTTTCCTTCCTGGCTGGCTATTCCCACTCGATTGTCGCCGGGGGCTTGGAGCTGATGTCGTACACGACGCGGTTGATACCGCGTATCTCGTTGATAATACGGTTCGAGACCCGCGCCAGGAAGTCGTTCGGCAGCCGCGCCCAGTCCGCGGTCATCGCGTCGGTGGACGTGACCGCGCGCAGCGTCACCACGTTTTCGTAGGTCCGCTCGTCCCCCATCACTCCGACCGACCGGACGGGCAGCAGCACGGTCAAGGCCTGCCAGACTTTGTCGTACAGCCCCGCCTTCCGCAGCTCGCTGATGAAGATGTCGTCGGCTTCGCACAACAGCCGCGCGCGCTCGGCCGTGACCGGACCGAGAATCCTGACCGCGAGCCCGGGCCCGGGAAATGGATGCCGCCCGAGGAGCGTGGCCGGCAGCCGGAGCGTTCGCCCCAGCTCGCGCACCTCGTCCTTGAACAGCTCGCGCAACGGCTCAATCAGTTCGAGCTTCATCTGCTTCGGCAGCCCGCCGACATTGTGGTGCGTCTTGATGGTCGAGGACGGCCCGCCGAACGCGGAGCGCGACTCGATCAGGTCCGGGTAGAGCGTGCCCTGGGCAAGAAACCGCAGCGGCCCGTGTTTGCGCGCCTGCTCTTCGAAGACGCGGATGAACTCGTGCCCGATGATCCGCCGCTTCTTCTCCGGGCTGGATACGCCCGCCAGTTTCGCGAGGAACCGCTCCCCGGCATCGACCACGACCAAGTTCAGCCGCTTCCCGAGCGCGCGGCGCACGAGTTCCGGCTCGTTCTTGCGGAGCAGGCCGTTGTCAACGAAGACGGCGACCAGGTTCGGTCCCGCCGCCCGCGCGAGCAGCGTCGCCATGACCGACGAGTCGACCCCGCCCGAAACGGCGCAGAGTACCTTCTCCCGGCCGACCAGCTTGCGAATCTCCCGTCTCTTTTCGCGGATGAACGCGCCCATGGTCCAGCCCGGCTCGCACCCGGCAATCTTGAACAGGAAGTTGGCCAGTATCTGCCGCCCCTGCAGCGTGTGCTCGACCTCGGGGTGGAACTGCACGCCGTAAATCCGGCGCGCCTCGTCGCCGCAGGCGGCGCAGGCGATGCTCGACGTCCGGCCGATGGTGACGAACCCCGGCGGCAGCGCGGTCACGGAGTCGCCGTGGCTCATCCACGCCTGGGTCCGGTCCGGCAGTCCGGCCAGGAGCCGGCTCGGCCGGGTGGGAATCAGTTGCGCGTGACCGTACTCGCGCGTATGCCCGCCCGCAACCTTGCCGCCAAGCAGTTGCGCGGTCACCTGCATCCCGTAGCAGATTCCGAGCACGGGAATGCCGAGGTTGTAGATGGCCGGGTCCGGCCCGGGGGCGCGCTCCTGCCGCACGCTCGCCGGCCCGCCGGAGAGAATCAGCGCCTTGGCCCCGCGCGCCAGCACCTGCTCGGCCTTGATGTCGTGGGGCACGATTTCGCTGAATACCTTCAGCTCGCGCACCCGCCGGGCGATGAGCTGGTTATACTGCGAGCCGAAGTCGAGGACGAG
>CAZSUX010000165.1:0-6509 GCA_964610135.1 uncultured bacterium
GGAAGAAGACCGCGGTCTCCAGGATCTGGGAGTGAGAAAGCAGCAGCATCAGGCTGAGCACTGTCAGTTGAGCTGTCGTTATCTTCAGCGCCGTGATTGCGCCCAGCCCGGCATAGAGGTTGATGAGATTGCCGAGGATTACGGCCAGGGCCGCTTCCCCCGGCAGGCCGAAGTGCTTCATCAGCGGCGCCATGAACTCGGCAAAGACCCGGATTATCGGCGTGTACTTCAGGATCGTGACGGCTGTGAAGACCGGCGCCACGATGAGCATCAACTTGAGGAAGGCACGGACACCGTGCCACGCGCCCACCGCAATCGTCCTGCCGAAGGTCATCGGGGGCCGGGCGCTGACGGCTGCCGGCTGCGCCACTCCGCTATCTCCCGTCGAACACCTCAAGCGACGGGACACCGTCGCGGATGACTCCGTAGGTGAAACGGGTCAGCCAATCGCCCACATTGAGATACACGCCGTTCCCGAGCTGCCTGACCTCGGGCACGTGCGAATGCCCCATGATGACGATGTCGAAGCCGGATTCGAGCCTGCCTTCGGCGAACCTGGCCATGTCTTCGAGCAGGCTCGGTTTCGCGCTAGTGACCCGACTGGCCCGCGCCACCGCCTGAGCCAGTCCGATGCCGAGGTCCGGATGAAGCAACGAGTAGAGCCAGCCGTTGAGCCGGCTGCGCATCAGTCCCCTGAAGACACGAGGGACAAAAGCCATGTCGATGATGTCACCGTGGGCAAGGTAGACGCGTTTGCCGTCCAGCGTCACGTCAAGTTCGTCCGCCGCCTCCGCACCGAGTTCACGCCGCCAGAAGTCCTTGAACCAGAAGTCGTGGTTGCCCTTCAGATAGCCGATTCTCGTGCCGGTCCGTCTCAACTCGGCCAGCTCAGCCAGCGCCCGGAACCCCTGCTTGGGAATCGCCTGACCGTACTCAAACCAGAACTCGAACAGGTCACCGAGTATGTAGAGTGATTCTGCCTTGCCGCGGATTGACTCGAGGAACCTGAACAACCGCTGTTCGGCGTCGGTACTGCCGCCGCCGATGTGGGCGTCAGATACGAAGTAGTGCGCGCTCAATCTTGGCCAAGGACCGCTTGAGCGGCTGGCTGGTGTCGATTCGGACAATCCCGCGGCCGGCCTGCGGCGGCTTGAATTGGCTCTTCATCGCCAAGTAGACGTCAAGAGTGGCGTCCGAGAACGAATCCTCGGTCGCGCGGCCCTGAAGCCGCGACCTGACAATCCGCTCCGGGCAGTCCGCGAATACGAAAAGCACCGGCGCCCCAACCTTTGTCGCAGCGTCCCGCGCCCGTTTCCGCACGTCCTCGCGCAGGAAGGTGGCGTCCAGGATGACGCTGAACCCGGCTGACAGGAATACCTGCGCCCGGCGCATCATCTCAGCATACGTCTTCCTACCGATGTTGCCCTTGTAGATGCCCTTGCCGTAGCCGTCAGACCGACGTTCGCCCACCGCGATGCCGAGAAGCTGCTTCCGGATTGAATCCGACAGAAGATGAAAGGCGTCAACCCGCTCGGCGAGCCGGCGCGCCACGTAGGTCTTGCCTACGCCGGGCAACCCCATCATCACGACCAGTCTCGGCCGGGGCGACAGACCGACGGCATAGCGATGGGAAAGCTCGAAGTACTTCTTCGCGGTCTGCCTCGCCTTTGCCTTATCCGCGGCACTTACACCGGGGTCGTTCAGTGTGAAGCTCGTTACCTTTCCGCGCACATATGCGCGGTAGCACTTATAGAAGTTGAGCAGACGGAGCAGCCCGCCGTCGCCGGTATGGACGAGGTAACGCTCGACGAAGAAGTTCGCGAGGTCCTTGCGGCCCCAGTAGTCGAGATCCATCGCCATGAAGGCAATCTCCGAGGCCACGTCCGAACAGGAAAAGCGCGGATTGAACTCAATGCAGTCGAAGATACGGATAGAACCGGGGTCCCGGGGTCCCGGGGTTCGAGGGTTCCGGCCCGGACCCGTGGACCCTTGACCCCGTGAACCCTCTTCGAGTACGAAGATGTTCCTCGAGTGCAGGTCTCCGTGGCAGCGACGCACGAACCCACCCGTACGCCGGCGTCGGAACAGAGGCCGCTTCTCGGCCATGAATCGCTCGACTGCGGCCTTGGTTTCGTCGAACGCCCGGTGAGTGATAGTCTTGCCCCGGAACTCCAGGGTTTGCGCGAAGTTCTCATCCCAATTGAAACGGATCGTCCCGTAGCCGCCGTACCTGACGACTTCAGGGCCCCGCTCGGCTTGCGCGTGGAAGTCAGCGATGGACCGGGCAATCTGGTCGATGTGCTCGAAGGTCACGCGGTCGTGTTTGAGCTGCTCGGTCATGATCCACTCCTGCGGCAGCTCCTTCATCGCCAGGCAGTAGTCAACCACACGGCCTCGGCCCCCGAGCTTGAGCCGGCCGCTGGCCTCGGTAATCGGCATGACTTCGATGTAGATATCGGGCGAGAGAATCTGGTTGAGCCGGAACTCCTCGTTGCAGAAGAACCGGCGCGCCGACAAGGCGGTGTAGTCAAGGAAACCGAAGTTGACCGGCTTCTTCACCTTGTAGGCGTGCGTGCCGGTCAGGAAGACCCACGACGTGTGGGTCTGAATCATCCGAACCCGCTTCACGCCCTTGCCGTACAGACTCGGGACCATCATCTCGGCGGTGCGTCCCTGAATGGTAGGAGTCGAGGATTCGAGGGGTCCAGGATTCGAGTGCTCGGAGCTCTTTGCCTTTGCCACTTTGTCCCTCTATCCCTTTGTCCCTCTATCCCTTTGCCTTATGCCTAGCTGCCAGCCTAGTGCCAGTGCCTTCTTGTTCAGGTCAAGGGTCTGTGCCGGAGCGCGGTTCGCGACGGCCTTCTCCAGGGACTCGAGCTTCACCACCCGGGTTATCTGAGCCAGAACGCCGAGCACCACGATATTCGTAAACAGCTCGCGCCCGAGCTCGGTCCGCGCGGTCTCGGTCATCGGAACACATATTGCCCCTTCGCGCGGGCACTCGCGCACGTAGAAGCTATCTATGACCGCAGTACCGCGAACCTTCAGGTCTTCGAAGTACTTCTCCGCCGCCAACTGGCTCAGGCACACCAGCACGTCGAGCTTGCGGCACTTCGGGTACAGGATTGGCTCGTCGGCAATAATAACGTCAGCCCGGGAGGCCCCGCCGCGAGCCTCCGGCCCGTAGCTCTGCGTCTGCACGACGTGCCGACCCTCGTGGACGCCGGCCGCCTCGGCCAGGACGACGCTGGCCAGAATCACCCCCTGCCCGCCGGTGCCCGCCAGCCGTATCTCAGTCTTCATTCTTGCAGGAATCGAGGGATCGAGGATTCCAGGATTCCAGTACCCGGACACCCAAATCCCTAGCTGGGCACTTCTGACTTCTCACATCTGACATCTGACTTCTGACTTCGGTCTTCCTCACACCTTCCCCTGCGCCTTGGCCCGCACCTGCGCGTAGAGCTTCGAGTACGGCGGCACCTCTTCGCGGTCGTGCAGCACGCCAATGACGAACTTGTCTTGCACGTGCCACGGTTCCGCCACCTTGCTGACATCAACCGAGCGGTCGCGAATCCACTCCAGCATCTTCACGGCATCACCCAGCCCCTGGTGCCGCCCGTAGAAAGTCGGACACTGCGAGATGATTTCGACGACGCTGAACCCTCGCTTGCTCAGCGCCAGTTTCGCCATCTTCTTTAGATGGGCGACATGGAAGGTCGTGCTGCGGGCAACGAACATGGCGCCGGTTGCACGCGCCATGAAGCAGGTGTCGAAATCCCGCTCTACATTGCCATAGGGCGCGGTTGCCGCCCGCTCATGGGTGGGCGTGGTCGGTGAATACTGACCGCCGGTCATGCCGTAGGTGAAGTTGTTGAGTACAAAGACCGTCACGTCTATGTTCCGGCGGGCGGCGTGGATGAAGTGGTTGCCGCCGATGGCGAGCATGTCGCCATCTCCCCCGAACACGACGACCTTCAGATTCGGCCGGGCGAGCTTCACGCCGGTCGCGGCGGGCAGGGCCCGGCCATGCAGCGTGTGGAACGTGTCGCAGTCGACATAGCCGGAAATCCGCGACGAACACCCGATGCCGGACACCACGCACAGCTCGTCCTGGCTGACGCCGGTCTCGATGAATGCCCGGATGACCGTGTTCATCGCCGTGCCGATGCCGCAGCCGGGACACAAGATGTGCGGGAGACGTTCGTCAACCCGGAAGTAGTCCAGGAACCGGTCCACCACCTCAGGCTCGGCGAGTCTTAGTCGAGGACTCTGGGGTTCAGGGGTTCCAGGGTTCCGGGGTTCAGGTTTGGGAATCTGCGTCATCTGCGTGATCTGTGGATGCCATCTCCGCCATTGGCCTCGGCGGCCCCTGTCTGACAGCGCGTCATTCGAGCTTCAATCGTCATTCGGACTTCGAACTTCGTCGTTTCCTCAGAGTGCCTCAATGATCTCCTCCGGTGTCAACATCTCCCCGTCGTAGCGCTGGACCGAAACGACCGGCACGTGCCGGCTCACACTCCGTTCAATAGTCCGGTTCAACTGCCCCTGGTTCATCTCCGGGACGATGACCCGACGCGCGCTTTTCATCAGGGCGATCATCCGCTCCGTCGGAAACGGCCAGACCATCCTCAGTCGCAGGATACCGACCCGGCGCCCGGTCTTCTGCTCGAACTGCCGCTTCGCGTCCATCGCCGCGCGGGCCGCGCTCCCATAGCACACGATCACTGTCTCCGAACCGAGGTCCTCGTAGGTCAAGTCCCACAGCCAGTCCTGGTTGTCATCAATCTTCTTCCGCAGGCGGTCCATATTCCACTTGATTATCTCCGGGTCATCGGTCGGAAACCCGTCCTTCCGGTGGGTGAGGCCGGTCAGATGCACCCGGTAGCCCTCTCCGAAGCTGGCGATACAGGCATCGTAGTTGTTGCCGTCGTCGTAGTGATAGTATGCCTCGCGCGGTACCTTGGGCCTGCCCGACTTCCAGAGTTTCAACTCCGCGGGCAATTCAACGGCCTCGCGCATGTGCCCAACAACCTCGTCCATCAACACGATAACCGGTATCCTGAGCCGCTCGGACAGGTTCACGGCCTCGACGGTAAGGTCGAAGCACTCACGCACGTCCCACGGGCACAGCGCGACAATCGGATGGTCGCCGTGCGTGCCGTGCCGCGCCTGCATGACGTCGGACTGCGACGTACGAGTCGGCGTGCCGGTCGCCGGGCCACCACGCATCACGTTGACGATGATACACGGCAACTCCGCCATAACCGAATAGCCGAGGCCCTCCTGCATCAGCGAGAAACCCGGGCCCGAAGTTGCGGTCATCGCCTTCACCCCGGCCGCGGTCGCGCCGTTCATGCAGCAGATTGAGGCAATCTCGTCCTCCATCTGAACGAACGTGCCGCCCAGCCGCGGCAGTTCACGGGCGAGATACTCGGCAATCTCGGTCGAAGGAGTAATCGGGTACCCGGCAAAGAACCGCACTCCGGCGCGGACCGCTCCGACCGCGCACGCCTCATTCCCCGACAACAGCTCCATCACGCCGCCGTCCGCTTACCGCCGACCGCCAACCGCCTCCTCACCCTCGCTTCGCTCGCCCTCTCCTCTTGGAGGAGAGGGACGGGGTGAGGAACTTCCTGACTCGTCATTCGGGCTTTCCTCATTGATTCGTCATTCGGACTTCGTCATTCGGGTTTGACCTCAGTCGGCACTTCTGCCTTCGTCTCACTCGATCCCTTTATCTCTCGATCCCTCGATCCCTTCTGCACAAAGATAGCCATATCCGGACACCGGTACTCGCACATCCGGCACGCGATGCACTTCTCGGGATGCGTAACCACGACCTTGAACCGGTCGTCAAGGTCGAGCGTGCCGGTCGGGCAGAACTCGACGCATATCCGGCAGCCCTTGCAGAACTGGCGGATAATGGTGTGCCGATGGCCCTTCGGCCCGACCGACGAAATCGGCTCCCTTTTCAGGAACTTCTTCACGCGGGGTTCTGCGGTGAACGACGCACGGCTGCTTTCTCTTGGGTTTTCATTGGCTTCAGGGAGGCTATTCTATCGCGACGCGCCCCAGCGTCAACCCTTGCCCCGAGGGCGTGCAACAGCCCCGAATCAGACGTTGAACCGCCAAGACGCCAAGACGCCAAGCATACAAGGACATTCCTTGCCCGGACCCTCTTTGTGTCTTTGTGCCTTGGTGGTTAGTTCCTATCTCGGTTGAGGGGCACGATCGTCTGACTCACCCGAACTCGCCCCGGCGTTCCATTTCGGCGAACAGAACGATGACAGCGTGCTTCATCTTGGCGAACGGCTCAGGTGGGAGTTCGTGCTCAGATGCCCACGAGTCGAGCTTGGCCATCGCCCTTTTCCGCCAGACCGGCCGTGCCTTGCGCGTCCGGCGTAGCGCGCCGAATGCCTTGCTGCCATACGAACGTAGGTATGTCGCCAGAGGATCTTTCCAGGCGACCCGCAACTCGTTCAGGACGTCGTTGAACACCCGATGCAGCC
>CAZSUX010000166.1:0-5114 GCA_964610135.1 uncultured bacterium
CTTGCCGGAGGTGAGGAGCGCCGCCAGCGCTTCCAGCGCCATCGCATAGCCGTGCGGGCCGAGGCCGCAGATGACGCCGACGGCGACCGGCGACACGAACGAATGATGGCGGGCGGACTCGCGGCTCTGATGTCTACGATGGACTCCCAGTTGCTCACCCTCAGCTCGATGATCGTCCGCGACGGCGCTTCGCTCGCCCGCAAGTCACCGTTCGCCAATCGCTACTCGAAGATTGTCGTACTTCTGCTCGCCGCTGCCGGGCTTGCCCTGGCACTCAAGCCCTGGGCGCCGATTCTCGATATCGCCACCGAGACCTTCACCGGCCTGGCCGTGCTCTTCCCCGTCACGCTCGCGGCGGTCTACTGGCGCAAGACCAATGCCTGGGCCGGCTTCGCCTCGATTCTCGCCGGCGAGGCGCTGGTCGTGCTCTACCACTTCAAGCTCCTGCCCACTTTCGGGTTCCTGCCGGTGATTCCGGTCATCCTGGTCACGGGCCTGGTTCTGGTCGGCGGGAGCCTGCTCCGTCCCGCCAATCGACTCCCGACTCCCGACTCCCGTTTCTCGCCCTTTGCTCGCCCCACGGCTCGCGGCTGGCGCTGGGCAGCAGTATTCGGTCTGGTGTTTCTTGCGGCGAACGACTTCTGGGCCTGGCACCGGACTCAGCCTTCAGTCCTCGCTCTACCCATTTGGCTCTGGTACTACGCGGGTCTGACCCTGCTGCTGTTCCTGCTGATGGTGCTGATGCTGAGGTCCAGGCGTTCTTCCGACGCAAATTGAGCCTGGGGCGACTGCCCGACGTGCGACAATCAGCGAAGGGCGAGCCGTCGGCGTCCACGCTCTCCGGGGCTCGGCCAGGGAATCTTGCTCTCATCTCTGGGACATAATCATTGACTTCCGACCGGAATCGGGTCAAATAGAAGGGATGGCGGCGAGCAACTCGCACCGTGAATCATGTGATACGGCCCTTGATCGGCTCGACACCGACCATTCAACCCTAGCAAGGAGCATAGAATGTCCATGATTATGAACGGCAGGCAAAGTCGGACTGCGCGGTTTCTTGCACTCCTCGCAGTCATCCCCCTTCTTGCCACCCTGAGCACGTCTTGCACGAAGGACAGAAACAGGTATGACGACGAGCAGTTCTACAAGGACGTCGCGTGGGGTCTGATGACCGGGCTGGTGGACATCTACAACCAGAATATCGCCGGTACGCCGACGGGCCCGGTAGACATCACTTCCAACGGACCGTTCGGCGGCACTGTGCACATCACCGGGACTACGAACTATGACCAGGGCAACGGTATCGAAACCGTACATCTGCAGTATGATATGTCCAATTGCCGCATCTCCTCCACCTCCTCTTCATCAGACTTGAACGTTGACCTGACTCTGAATGGTGTAATCAGTGAAGATGGCTCATGGTCTTCCACGTATACAAGCCTCTCCTATGGTTCCGACGCCCTGGGTGTCAAAGGTGTGTCTATCCGGGGCACCAGGGAGCGGACGGTCGATGACCTGACGACATTCAAGGCCAACCGAACGAGTTCGGGCATCTCGGCCGAGTTGTTCGGATTCAAGGTCTCGTGGTAAAGGGGTTACCCGCCGCATGACGGCGGCTGTTGGTTCCGGGGCCCGCCCGGCGTTGTCCTCACTCCCGGCCCTATAGCGAACTGCCGGCACTCATGCCTCCACCCCGGCAATCCGGTCGGTAGAGGCCAGAAACGACTACTGGCCGACCATCTGGGACCCCGGCTGACGGTCATCTTCCGACAGAGGCCGTTTCATGCGCATCTGGTCAGTCCGGTTCAGCAGGTCGGCAATCTCCCCTTCATCCAGCCCGGATTCCTTCAGCAGTCTCTCCACTCGGTTCCGACTCAGTCTGTCCTCACACCTGACCAGCCCGGTCAGCGCCTGTCGCGGCCCGTCAGCCACACCGGTGGCCAGCAGAATAGTCAGCGCCTCCGCGAGCTTGGGCACGGCCTCCTTGTGCTTTCTCCGACTCATCAGGTCGAGCCCGATGTTGCCAAGGTCGACCGCGATGCCGAGGCTGTATCCGGCCTTCCGGGCTATCGCGAGCGCTTCTTCATCATAATCAAGCGCCTTGTCGAGTTTGCCCTTCTTGCGGTGGATATTCGCGATGTTGGCGAGGCCCGTGACCACACCCAGCCGGTACCCGATGCTGCGGGCTAACGCCAGGGCTTCCTCGTCGTACTTGAGCGCCTTGTCGGGTTCGCCTTTGTCCAGGTAAGCACTTCCGATGTTGGCGAGTTCGCTCGCAACGCTCCACCGGTCTTTGATGTCGCGTGATATCGTCAGCGCCTGTTCGTGGTGCTCAAGCGCCTTGTCGAGCTCGCCCTTGTCGTGCCAGACGTTCCCGGTGTTACCGAGTTGGATCGCAACGGCCCACTGGTCTGCGAGCTCGCGGGACAAAGCCAGCGATTCCTCCAGGCAGTTGAGTGCCCTATCCAGTTCCCCGTTGTCGCGGTAAATGAGACCGATGTTGTTGAGGGCCCGAGCTCTGCCCCGCTTGTCCTGCAGCGGCACTGACAGCTCGACCGAGGCATCGAAGTCTCTGAGCGCATCGGCCGTGCGGCCCCGAGTGTAGTGGCACACGCCGGTCAGGTTAAGAAGCGCGACGAGGTGTACCCCCTTGGCTGCCGTCATCGCCTTCTTGAAGTAGGAGATTGCCTCATCCCAGCGGCACGCACGCATGGCGGCAAGGCCGAGTTCAAATGGTTCTCTGACCGCGGGCTCGGACCCGCGAAGCCCGTCGTGGTACTCCGCCATCCGGCCCAGGTCACGGTGCATCACGTCCGGCCTCTCCTGTTCCGCTTCCGCCTTTCGTCGGTCGGGACTCGACCAGGGAGCGATAAGAACCTCCTGCCCGGGATGACCAACATCGCGGGCACAAGTGCCCGAAATATTGCCGCACTGATTATGTGTCCGGAACCGTGAGCCAAGCAACCCAGTTTAGCCAGGTGCGGCCATGTGTCAATCCGGAATCCGGCGCACAGCTGCATCTCGTTTCGCCGATAGCCAGATAGAGCCGACCCCGCACGAGGCGGGGTCGAAAATCACGGGATGGGAAACGAGGGCCTAACTACCGGTCGGGGTTTCCTTCTTGGGCTCTTCCTTCTTCGGTTCCTCGGCCTTCTTGGTCGTGTCGGCAGGCGGAGCCATCGGCTTGATGACCGCACCGACCTTGGTCTGCAGGGACTCCGGCTTGACCTTGGACGGATCGCTCAGGTACCACTCAATCATCGGTCCGGCCGCTTCGTACTTGTTCTCCTGAATCCAGTGGTAGAGCTTCTGATAGGTAGGCGCGACCTGGTCGTACGGGCCCATGTGATCGGTCACTGCCACCATCATCCCCGGTGCATCCTTGACCGCGAATCCGGTCTTCTTGTCGGCCCTGTTCTTGGCCTCGAGTTCGACCGGGATGCAGACCTCGTAGCGGGCGCTCTCCGGCTTCACGTTCGCCGGGTTGTCGAAGTACATGGCGAACGGCGCGCCGTGCTGGGTCAGTTTCTCTGTCTGGACGTAGGCCATCAAATCACCGATGTCCTTACCTACCTCGCTGTAGGGCCCCATCTTGGCAACCGAGGCAATCTTCACGGCCGGCAGGTTCATGGTCTGCGCGACAAACACCGGCTCAACCGGCTTCTCGGTCTTGGCCGGCTGCTGGCCGCCGCCGCATCCGATGATGACTGCCGCCACCATCAGTGCCGCGGCTGCCCTTGCGATATTCCTCATCTGTTCTCCTTCTGAGATAGTCTGGCTGTGCTACGGAATTAAGTCACTATACACGACTGCAACCGCTTGTCGAGTATCCGCCGTTCCTCAGGCCCCGGTATCAGGCTCCGGTCGAACCATCCGTGGCCGCGGTGAAAGCGGCACAGGCGGCCCGAAACGGTCCCGGAAAGCTGCTCGCGCAAGAAGCGGAGCCAGGAATCACACGGCGAGAAGCTCGGAGCTACTTCTTGGTCGGGGCCTTCGGCTCGGTATTCTTCGACTCTTCCTTCTTCGGCTCCTCGGCCTTCTTGGTCGTGTCGGCAGACGGAGCTACCGGCTTCACGACCGCGCCGATCTTGGCCTGCAGCGACTCCGGCTTGACCTTGGACGGGTCGCTCAGGTACCACTCGATCATCGGTCCGGCCGCTTCGTACTTGTTGTCGGCGATCCACTGGGAGAGGTTCTCATAGGTCGGCGCAACCTTATCGTACGGGCCCATGTACTCGGTCGCCGCGACCATCATCTCCGGAGCGTCCTTGACGGTGAAGCCGGTCTTCCCGTCGGCCATGTTCTTGGCCGTGGGCGCAACCTGAACGCAGACCTCGTAGCGGGTGCTCTCCGGCTTCACCTTCGCCGGGTTGTCGAAGTACAGGCCGAACGGCATGCCGACCACGGTCAGCTTCTCCTGTTGGACCATGCTCATCAGGTCGCTGATGCCCTTGCCGACATCGGTATACGGCCCGATCTTGGCAACCGAGGCGACCTTCATCGCCGGCACGGTCATTGTCTGCGCGACAAATACCGGCTGAGCCGGCGCCTCGGTCTTGGCCGGCTGCTGGTCACCACCGCAACCGACTATCATGGCTACTGCCATCAAGCTGACGGCAATGCTCAGGACGTTCTTCATCTACACTGCTCCTTTTTGGATTCTACCAATGTCTAGGGACGAGGGGATTATAGAGCAGCCCGGCCGCTTGTCAAGTCCAGTACCCGGCTTACCATTCGTCGCTGGGGACGACGCGCGACGCCTTCTTATCAGCCAGTCTCGCCTTGGCCTTTAGCACCTTCTCCTGGGCCCGCCGGGACCGCTTCCGTTTCTGCTTTCTGAGCTTCGCGACCCGGGCAGCCTCCGCACTCTGCTCGCCCCGCAGCCGGGCTTCCAGCTTGTCCGCCAGCGCCCGTCTTGCCAGGAACCGGTTCAGGGCCTGTGAACGCTCCTGCTGCATCTTGACCTCGATACCAGTGGGAATGTGCTTGAGGTAGACCGCAGTCGAGGTCTTGTTCACGTTCTGCCCGCCCGGGCCGCCGGCCCGTATGAACTTCTCAATCAGGTCTTCCTCTCTCACGCCCAGACTCAGCAGCCGCGCCGTGAGCGCCGCCTC
>CAZSUX010000166.1:5214-6499 GCA_964610135.1 uncultured bacterium
ACGCCTGCCCGCCCTCAACCTGGTCGGCCTTGCGCGCCTGCAGCTCGGCCTCAAGGTACTTCCGTTCGTCGGCCAGCTCCCGCACGCGATTGAAGTCCATCGCCTGCCGGGCCGAGTCGTACTCGACTTCGAGCTGCCTCAGCCGTCGTTCGATGTCGGACACCGGGTCAGGGGATTGTCGATTGACGATTGATGAATGACGATTTGGGACTTTGGACTTCGGACTTTGGACTTGGGACTTTGCCCTTTGCCCTTTGTCCTTTGTCCTTTGTCGGTCTTGCTTTGTCCTTTGTACTTGAGACTTTGGACTTCCGGTCGCGTGCTTGAGCACCCGACCGGCAGCATAGCTGTAGTTCCCGGGGAACAATATCGCCTTGCCGCCGTCAATCCGCACCGTCTTGTCCGCCAGTTCGTCGAGCATGAACCGGTCATGCGCGGCGAACACCACGGTTCGTCGGTAGCGACGGATCGCCTCAAACAGGATTTCCCGCGACTGGATGTCCAGATGGTTCGTCGGCTCGTCCAGAATCAGAAGGTTGGAGGGCGTCAGGAGCGCCCGGATGATGGCCAACCGGCTCCGCTCGCCGCCGGACAGCACCGCCACCTTCTTTTCAATGGTGTCTCCGGGAAAGAGAAACGTCCCGAGGATACCCTTCATCTCATTTTCGGTGAAACAGGCCCCGGCCTCGGATGCAGCCTGCAGCACGGTCAGATCGGGGTCAATCGTCTCCTCCGCGCCCTGCTCGTAGTACGCCACCTGCGTCTTCTGGCTGGTCCATGCCTCGCCCGAATCCGCGGCCAGCCTTCCCGCTATGATGCGTAGCAGAGTGGTCTTGCCCTGCCCGTTGGCGCCGAACAGCCCTACCTTCTCACCGCCGCCCACCACGAGGTTCACGTCCCGCAGCACGCGCTTCGGTCCGTAGTGCTTGGACACGGACCGCAGGTCAATCGCCTTGCCGTACACCACGTCCGATTCCGGAAACCGGATACGGATTACCGATGCGGTCTCCGGCGACTCCAGCCGCTCCAGCTTGTCGAGCATCTTCTGGCGGCTCATCGCCCGCGGCGCGGTATCCTTGCGCCCTTTGTACTGGGCGATGAACTGCTCGGTCCGCTTGATGAACTGCTGCTGCTCCTCGAACTTCTTGAGCTGCCGTTCATCCCGCTGGACCTTATCGCCAAGGTACTTCGAGAAGTTGCCGGGGAAGACGTACACCTTGCGCGACTCGATTGCCCAGACCTTCTGCACCAGCGCGTCGAGGAGATACCGGTCGTGCGCAATCAG